>NZ_PJJK01000066.1:0-19287 GCF_002929785.1 Cryobacterium sp. Y62
CCGACAAACCCACCAAGAATGACCGCCTCGAACTAGCCGCCTAAACTCCCACTGGTCTCATCCGCCTTGACAAGTTCCGGGCGGGGCTCAAGTCATACTCAACTGTGTACGCGCGGCGTTCGGGGAAGAGTGGCTTGCCTTCAAACGTGAGAAGGTCCTCCTTGACCATACGCCGCATCAAGCCTCTTGTGTCGGCGCGGTGCACGCCCTGTCGGAATTGACCCTCGAATCTGTCGCGGTCGAGAAGTGACATGAAGAGCTGGAAGTCTTCTTCTTTGCCAGCGTGTGGCGTCGCTGTCATGAGCAGGAAGTTGTGGGCGGTCTCGGAGAGCAGGCGCCCGAGCCGGAAGCGCTTTGTCTCGTCCACTTCGCCGGCCCACGACGAGTAGTGCGCAGACATCCGGTGGGCCTCGTCGACGATCGCGACATCCCATGTCACGTCAGACAGCTGCTCCATGAGGTCTTCGCTCCGAGAGACCTGATCCATTCGCACGATTAGGTAAGGGTGCTGGTCGAAGACGTTGCGGCCCTCGGCGTCATCGACCATCTGGCGATTGAAGACCTCGAAGTGCAGATCGAACTTCTGCGAGAGTTCTTCGCGCCACTGCTCGACAAGACCGCCGGGAGCGATGATGACGGCGCGTTCGCAGTCTGATCGCATGATCAGCTCTTTGAGGTAGAGGCCGGCCATGATCGTTTTGCCGGCGCCGGGGTCGTCGGCAAGGAGGAAGCGGAGGGGAATTCGTGGCAACAGGTCTTCGTAGACGGCGCGAATCTGATGGGGCAGCGGGTCAACCTCGGAGCTGTTGACCGCCGCCATCGGGTCGTAGAGCGCCGCATACTTGATGCGCAACGCTTCGGCGGCGAGTTGGAACTCGTCGGGGTCGCCGTCGAACGGGGGTGCTTCGTCGTAGTCGCGCGCAAGCTCGAGCCGAGCGATATCGGCGTCGGTCACGGTTCGTGCACCGCTGCGGCCGGAATCATCCCGGTAGAAGATCTCGAAGAGCGCCGCATCGATCGCATCGATCGCAATCAGGGTCACTGCCCCATCTGAGAGGAGCCCGCGGATGCGCTGACCAGCACGCAACGCCGCGGGCGTCATTGCGGCTTCATTCACTTCACTCCTCCTCGGAGATTTGGCAAGTCGATCAGGATACGTCAGGCCACCGACATCGCGGCGGCGCCAAGGCCGTTACCCGGCCGGTGCGGCGTCTCCGCGCCGCACCCAGTAATCAATTTCGCTCGCTTGAAACTTCCAGAGCCGACCGACATTGTGGGCAGGCATCTCCTTGTCGGCGATCCAGGCGTAGATGGTGTCCTTGCGCACTCCTAAGTAGTCGGCGATGTCATCGGCGGACAGCCACGGTTCAGGCATGCAGATCCTCGAAGCAGATGGAACCGGATCTTTACGGCTATGTCCGAGACTAGCGGGTCGATGCGGCCCGGAATGAGGAAGTGATGCGTCGGCCCGTCCGGCGCCGCCGCCGAATCCCAGCGGAGCTGCTCACCGAACTCGGGGACGAAATGATCACGCACCAGTTTTCGGTTTTGGATCACCGGGCCTGAGCGCCCTAGAAGTCGCTTGCGATCCAAGCGCTGATCGAAGCGGAGGTGTGTGGACAGGGGTAAAGGTGTACAACTCTCCGGCTAAGCGGGACATAGATAGTGGCACCCGTGGCTGAGGCTTCACGTTGAGCCTTCTCGCGTTCTTGCGGCGAGAACCATTCAAGATGTACTCGACGTTGCGCAGCTTTTGACCGTGTACGGAAGCGATCTGCGCCGGCTCCGTCTCCTTCTGGCTCCCGCGAAGGACCTCGCGATACGGGTGGTACCACGCTGGAAGCGCGCGGATCCAACGACACCGACCCCCCTTTTCAGCTCAGACATCTCACTTCAAGGGTCTGATTTTTTCCCCCGATAGTCGCACACATCCCTACCGTGTCGGGGTCGTGTTGGTCGTGTTGGTCGTGTCTCGCTCGCCGTGGAGCATGATCTGCATCGTCCTTTCAACGTCAAGGAAGACGCGCGGTGCGCGTGTCGAGAAGCGTAGCCGGCAAGCGTGCTCGGGCATTCGTTGCAGTGCTCTGGCATTCGCGCTCGAGGATCGCCCGTCTTGGAGCAGTCTCGTTTCCTGACGGCTGTGAGACACATTGACGAGACAGATCGACCA
This sequence comes from Cryobacterium sp. Y62, assembly GCF_002929785.1. Lineage (NCBI taxonomy): Bacteria > Bacillati > Actinomycetota > Actinomycetes > Micrococcales > Microbacteriaceae > Cryobacterium > Cryobacterium sp. Y62. The sequence continues at coordinate 2,171 of NZ_PJJK01000066.1, forward strand.
TGCACGATTGTGGAGAGCGCGGCAGAACGCATTCCGTCCAGTGACCGGGATCGGGGCATCATTGTCCGAGGGCGACGGATGAGTCGGTGTGTCTCGAAACGTGTGTTTTTTCTGGCGTTACCATTTTTGTAGGCAAGGACGGTTGCGAGACATTTAGAAGCGTCAATGGGGAAGCTGAAAGCGTCGAAGCAAGCAACGAACTGTCAATTTGGCGTGTACCCCAACTAGGCGTCAGTCGCTCATATCAAATATTGTCAGGATAGAGTCATGTTTTGATTGATGGACACCCCTCCTGGCGGGGTCTTAGACTTCAATCTGACAGAACAGGGGCAGAAGTCGCATGGCGGGTCAACGAGTTGGGTATGTGCGAGTGAGTACTCTCGATCAGAACACTGTCCGACAGCTTGCTGGCGTCGAGGTCGATCGGGTGTTTGAGGATAAGGCGTCGGGGAAGGATCAGAACCGGCCCGAGCTGGAGGAGATGATCAAGTTCGTCCGAGATGGCGATACCGTTCTCGTGCATTCCATGGATCGTCTAGCCCGTAACTTGGATGACCTTCGCTTGATCGTGCGCCGGCTCACGACGAAGAAGGTCCGAGTTGAGTTCGTGAAAGAGCAACTCTGTTTCACGGGCGATGACAATGCAATGGCAAACCTGCTTTTGAACGTTATGGGGGCGTTTGCCGAGTTTGAGCGATCTTTGATTCGTGAACGTCAACGCGAGGGCATCACTCTGGCCAAGAAGCGTGGTGTCTACCGCGGCCGCACCCCATCCTTGGACGTGGTCCGTGCGGCTGAGCTGCGGGTGAAGGCTGCTGCTGGCGTGCCGAAGTCTGTTCTTGCTCGAGAGTTTGGGGTCAGCCGTGAAACCGTCTATGTCTACCTTCGCGCTGGGGGCTGAGCTGGCTGTAGAGGATCCGGTGTGGTTAGAGGTGGATGTTTGCGGTGTCGATCAGTTCGACCCAACGCTGTCGACGCTCGGCGTCTTCTCGGATAGTTGGGGCTGGGGCGTAGGCGTCTGCCTCGGATAGGGCGGTCAGGTTGAGTCCGGTGAGGTCGATGATGTCCACGATGGGTACTTGGTAGGTGCGGTACGGTCCAAGCGGTGGGGGAGTGCCGTACATGAGGGCTGGTGCGTGGACCGTGTCAAGGTCGATGTCTTCTAATTGTGGGCTTTGGTCGAGGACGAATCCGGCAGCGTGCAGAATGGTGGAGCCTTGCGTGGTCGTGGTCGTGGTCGTGGTCGTGGTCGTGGTCCATGCTGCGATCTTCCAGAACGCTTGCGGGATCTTCACCCCGCGGTATATCGGATCCTCGGCGGAGAGTACGGGGGCGGTGAAAACGCTGAGGCGGTTACCGTTGGTGCGTGCGTAGGTGAGGACGTGGTCCTCGAGGCCGAGCCANTTCCGGCTTGCGGGGCGGCGTTGGTGTAGGCGAAGGTATCGTAATTCGCTCGCCGGGCTGTCGTTGCGTCGCCCCAGACCGGGTCCAGACGGCGGACGAGGTGCCCGCGGTCGAGGTCGTTTCTGGCGTAGAGAGCCTCCCCGGCCTGTTCGTAGACCGGGATCCGCGAGTCGAGGTGCCAGCCCTCGCCTCGGTTAACGGTAACGAGGCGATCCCCGTCGATGTTGACGCCGGTCGCGATCGCGAGGCGCCGCGCGGGGCTTAAGAGCACGGTGAAATGTGTGTAGAGCAGTTCACGAATCAGAGTTCCCGCGGGAGGGGCCGGGAGAGGCAAAGGAACTTCAAGGAACTCGGGGTTATATCCAGCAGGATAAAGTAGCGCGGCGTGCATGGTGACAGTCAACCAGCCCGAGCCGACAATTAGGGACTTCGGATCTATATGGCGGTGTTGATGGGAAGATCCCTTCTCGCTGGCGTCTTTTGTTGGCCACAGACACGATGTACGCGGTGCCTACAAGGCTGGGACTAGACGATCAAAGGACGACCCCATGGCCGCGCCGCACCCCACCCTTCACCGCACGACTAAACTTCGGCTCGCGTGTGCGCGGTGGCGGGCAGCTGCGCCCGCTGCTGCTGGATGATGTCATCGCTTTCGCCCGCGTGGCCTCTTATGCGGGGCTGACGGGTGCCGCTGGACACTCGACCATTGAGCATCCGCTTCGAATCATGCAAGATGGTGAGCAGTGACGAGGCCCGCGTCGTCGCAGTGTTGCACGACGCCCTCTGTTGCACGAGTCCATTTTGCACGATGGATCCTGCAGCCCGACCTTGGCCGCGACCTGCAGGCGCTTGTCTCGGACCACCTGCTGATGGCGGTGGCCGCGTTCTCGCACAGTGACGACGGTATTGACGGGATTTCGGCGGAACTGATTGCGGGCGACCCGATTGCCCGCGAGGTTGAGCTGGCCCGCCTGGCCGATCCGGAGGGGCTGGCCGAACTCAACCCGTTTTCTCGCCGTCGCCTTGAGGCGAGCTGTTCCGCCTCGGCGCGGGCCCTCGGCACCATGTTGCCGGCCGTGCAGGCCGACCAATGGATCGCCAAGCGCAACGCGTCGCGCGCGTTGCGGACGGCCGGCGATGTGGGGATGCCCCGGCGTTGGCTCCAGAGCCCCGTTCCCGCAGCTCGCGCGTCTGGTCCTTTACACGCAACCGCTAACCGTTAGGCGGCGGCCTTGTGGTGCCGCAGGTGCTGCACGATGCTGATCAGAATCGCCACCGCCATGATTGCGTAGAGCGAGACGGAGATCGGCGAGGCGACCAGAATTCCCACGTCCCCCTCCGACACCGCGAGTGCCCGGCGCAATTCGGTTTCGGCGAGCGGCCCGAGAATGGCCGCGATCAGCACCGGTGCCACCGGAATTTCGAAGCGTCGCATCACGAAACCGAGTACCCCGATGCCGACGAGCAGCCAGAGGTCCTTCATCGACGACGCGATGGCGTAGACACCGAATACTGAGAACACGGCGACGCCGGCGTACAGGTAGTGCTTGGGCACGAGCAGCAGCTTGGCCCAGACCGACGCGAACGGCAGGTTAATTACCAGCAGAATGATCAGACCTACGAACAGGCTCGCGAGCAGTGGCCAGACCAGGTCGGCGCTGCGCTCAAAGAGCAGCGGGCCCGGCTGCATGCCGTACTGCTGGAACGCGGCCAGCATCATCGCGGCGGTCGCCGACGTCGGCAGCCCCAGCGCGAGCAGAGCCCCCAAGGCACTGCCGGCCGTCGCGTTGCCGGCCGCTTCCGGCCCGGCCACACCCTGGATGGCGCCGCGGCCGCCGAACATCGTGTCGCTGCGTCGTTTCGCCAGCCGCTTCTCGGTGCCGTAGGCGAGGAACGTGGGTACCTCCGACCCGCCGACCGGGATCGCGCCGAAGGGCAGCCCAAAGGCGGTGCCGCGCACGAAGGCGGGGAAAACCTGCTTCAATTCGCGCCAGCTGAGGTACGGCGTGCCCGAGGTCTGAATCTGCATGGCTGAGCCTTCGCGGTGGATGCGGGAGGCCACATGCAGTACCTCGCCCATCGCGAGCAGCCCGACGGTGACGACAATGATTGAGATTCCGTCGAAGAACTCCGGGTTCCCCAGGGTGAAGCGCGCCGCGCCGCTCTGACCGTCAATGCCGACCATGGCGAGCGCCAGCCCGATGCCGAGGGCGATCAGGCCACGCACAACCGATTCGGCCACAACGGCCGAGATAGCGACAAAGGCGAACGCAGACAGTGCGAAATACTCCGCGGGACCGAACAGGGTGGCTAGGCGCACGAGGTACGGCGAGAAGAACACGACCAGGGTCGTCGCGATCATGCCGCCCATGAAGGCACCGATCGCGGCCGTGCCGAGGGCCTTCGCCGCCCGCCCGTCCTTGGCCATTCGATGGCCTTCGAACGTGGTCGCTATCGCCGACGAATTACCGGGTGTATTCAAGAGGATGCCGCTGGTCGAGTCTCCAAACAGGCCACCGAAGTAGATACTCGCGAACATGATGAACGCGCCGGTCGGATCGAGGCTGAAGGTGACCGGCAGCAGCAGCGCCACGGCCATCGCGGATCCGAGCCCGGGCAGAACGCCGACAGCGGTGCCGAGAACGGCGCCGATGACCAGAAAGACCATATTCATCGGGGTGAGGGCGACCGAGAAGCCCTCGAGCAGGTTGCCTAGCTGATCCATGAGAAGACTCCCGTTAGGATTCCTGAAGGAAGGGTGAGGCCGAGACCGGCCGAGAATGCGAGCTGCATGCACGAGGAAAAGATCAGGGACACCCCGATGTCAAACACCGGGCGCTTGCTGCCCAAGGCCCAGGCCAGAGCCCAGAACAGGGCGGCAGCGGCGAGCAACCAGCCGACCGGCTGCAGAACGAGCACGAAGACGATCACACTGGCCAGCACGATGCTCGTGGTCTTCCAGTCGGTGAGGCCGATCTTCGCCGCGGTCTTCGGGTGGACGGTAGACCGGATCACGCGAATCTCGCTCGTCGTGTCGATGTCGCCGACGTCGTTTAGCAGGTCGCTCGACACACCGACCCGGCTGGCGTTGCTGTCGCCGTCGACCGGGCGGGGAGCGCGCACCACCTGTACGGCCAGCAGCACCGCAAGCACATAGAGCAGTCCGGTCACAATGATCGGGAAGAACGTGGGTCCGGGAGATCCGGCGCCCTCGGGCACGTCCATGGTCACGATGCCGACGGTGAGAAAGACCGCGATACCGAGGGTCATGGCCGCCACAACGAGTTCGCTGCGTCCCGCCAGCCACGACTGCGGCGGCTGTGCCGGCTGCGGGCTCGGTGCGGGGCCCACGGTGACGGATGCCGCGGCATCCGTCACCGTGCTGGCCGGCGGATGGAACTTCGCGTCACGCTCAGTGTTCTCGTTCACAGCCCGAGCTCCTCAACGATGGATGCGACACGGAGACTTTCCGTGTCGATGAAGCCTTGAAAGTCGCCGCCCGTGGCGTAGCTGTCGCTCCAGCGATTGCGGCTTATCGCGTCGCCCCATTCCGGGGTCGCGTGCATTTCGGTGACGATGTCGACGAGCTCCTGACGGGCCTCCTCGCTGATGCCGGGGGGCGCCGCGTAGCCGCGCCAGTTGGACATCTCCACGTCATAGCCGGATTCGATGAACGTCGGCACGTCGATGCCGTCGATGGGTTCGGCGGCCGAGGTACCGAGGGCCCGAACAGCACCGGCCTCGATTTGGTCCCGGAAGTCGTTGTAGCTGGAGATTCCGGCTGTCACGGTGTTGGAGAGCAGGGAGGTCAGCACTTCACCGCCACCCGCGTAGGCGACGTAGTTGACCGCGGCGGGGTCGATGCCGATTTCCCGGCCGAGCAGTCCGCTCAGCAGATGGTCGATGCTGCCGAGCGAGCCACCGGCGACAGCTGTCCCGCCCGGATCGGCGGCCCAGGCGGTGGTGAACTCGTCGATCGTCTCGTAGGGGGAGTCTTTGGGTACCACGAGTACGTTGTAGTCGTCGGCGACGCGGGCGATGAGCGTCACGTCGTCAAAGGACACGTCGGCCGTGGACAGCTCAATGCCGCCCATCATGGCCGCGCCGGTAGCGAGCAGCAGGTCCTCGCGACCGTCCATCTGGGCGACCTGGCCGAGGCCGATGGTGCCGCCGGCACCGGGAACGTTGATCACCCGGGCGTTATTGACGATGCTGTTCGCGCGCAGCGCCTGCTGCGACTCGCGGGCGAAGGCGTCCCAGCCGCCGCCGGGAGCGGCGGGGGCGAGCAGGGTGAGCTTGCTGCGAGCCGTGGCACCGCCGCCGGCCGAGCTGGCATTGGCGGTGGCGGCCAGCACCAGCACCGCGGTCACGGCCGCGAAAGCGATCGTGAGAATCGTTTTTTTCATGCACGAATCCCTTTCTATGGACGACATCGTTGTTGCCGCAGGAGTGAGGTCAACCCTGCCATCGGCGATGAGCGACTCGTCTTAAAACGGTACTTGTGGACTTAGATACACTCGGATTGAGATGCGCGGGCACGGGAATCGATTGGCGCAGCGGGAGCAGAATGATCGGGAAGCGCCGCGGCATGCTGTTGCTCGTACAGGTGCTGATCGTCACGGTCTGTGTGAGCGTCACCACCGTCGTCGCCGTGAGCGTGCAGGAACGCCTGCTGCAGGACCGCACCGTCGACCGTGTCACCGCCGTGGCCGAGAGCCTGGCCGGCCTGCCCGCCGTCAGTGACGCCCTTGAGGAGCTCGAGGCGTTCGAAGGCAGCGACACTCTCGACACGAGCGCCGCGACCGAGGCGCTGCAGCCCCTGGCCGAAATCGTGCGGGAGGCCTCGGGGGTTGACTACATCGTGATCACCAATGCCCGCGGCATCCGTCTGACCCATCCGACACCGGATGCCCGTGGTCAGCCGGTCTCCACCGATGCCTCCCGGGTGCTGCGCGGAGAGACATTCGTCGGAGTGGAACAGGGTACCCTCGGGCTGACTCTGCGCGCCAAGGTTCCGGTGTGGGCACTCAGCTCGCGCGGGATGGCCGGCTCGGCCGGCGCCGCGATCATCGGCATCGTGTCGGTGGGAGTGCTGGAGAGCCGTGCCGCGGCCGACCTCGACGAGGGCGTGCTGCAGATGGTGCCCTGGGTGCTCGGCTCGCTGATCCTCGGTATTCTGGCGGCGGCGGCCGTGAACCGGGTGGTGAGCCGGCGGTTCGCCCGACTCGAGGCCGACAGCCGCGAACTCGCCGTGCAACGGCGGCTCGCCGTCGAGCTCGGCAGCCAGACGCATGAATTCACCAACCGTCTCCACGTGGTTTACGGACTCGTGGAGAGCGGGGAACCGCGGGAGGCCCTCGAGTACATTGGCTCGATCGTGCCGGTCGCCGCGCTCGATCGTGCCGATGTCCTGCGGTCCGTCGAGGGTCTGCGTTCGGTCGAGGCTCTGCGTTTGATCGATGCCGTCGGGCTCCGGGCCGCCGTGACCGCCCAGGCTGCCACCCTGACCGCGCGCGGAGGCAGGCTCGTGCTCGACGTCGACTCTGTTGCGCTGACTGCCCACGTCGACGACGAGCAGGTGACTCTGACCGCCAATCTCGTCGGAAATGCCGTCGACGCAGTCGCGCCGCAGGGCGCAGACGGCCGCGTCGAGGTGCTCGTGCGCGCCGACAACCAGGGCTTCGCGCTCACGGTGAGCGACAACGGGCCAGGCCTCGACTCGACGCTCCGCACGCGCGTGTTCGAACGGGGTTTCAGCACCAAGCGCCTCGAACACCGTAGTGAGATCGACCTTCCCCGCGGTGTGGGGTTGGCTCTCGTGCGGGAGATCGTGCTGCGCCGTGGCGGTGTCATCGACATCGGTCGCTCGGAGGCGGGCGGTGCGAGGTTCCGGGTCACCGTGCCCGTGCCCTTGCTGCCCGATACGGCCCGGCGATGACGCGCCCGGTGACCGGCATCCGAACGCTCATCGTGGAGGATGACGCATCCGTCTCGTGCCTGCACGTGCGTTATCTCGAGGGGGTGGGCGGTTTCACCGTGGCGGGCACTGCGGCCACCGGGGCTGAGGCCGTAGCCTTCGTGACCGACCACGAGGTGGATCTGGTGCTGCTCGATATGCACCTGCCCGACTTCAGCGGCATCGAAGTGCTGCACCGGCTGCGTGCGCTGACGTTTGAGAACATCGACGTGATCGTCGTTAGCTCGGCGACCGAGGCGGTGACCGTGCGCCAGGCGGCGGCGGCGAGCGTGGCTGACTACCTCGTGAAGCCATTCTCTCACGCGGTTTTCGACCTGCGCCTGGCCGGCTATCGGGCTCGGTTCGCGGCTCGGTTTCGGAGCGACACCGGGCAGATTCCGCTGCGCCAGGTCGACATCGACCGGCTCGTCGCTGGTCGGGAGCCCGCGCCCGCGCCCGCGACGCGTCCGATCAGTCTGCGCCCGGCTCCTGCCCAACCGTCCGGCCCGCCGGGTGCCGCGGTGAGCGCGCCGCGTGGCGCGGGTTCGCTGGTGTTTCCCCGGTTTGAATTCGACCGGCTGCCCAAGGGGCTCTCCGAGCCGACGGTCGGCCTTGTGATGCAGGCCGTGCGCGCCCAGGAGGTAAGCACCGCAATCGAGGTGGCCACCGGGTGCGGACTTGCCCGCGGCACGGCTCGTCGTTACCTGGACTATTTGCGGCAGGCAGGCTTCGTCGACGTCACCCACCGGTACGGCGCGCGCGGCCGCCCTGAACTGCTCTACAACAGTGTGACTCCCGCCGGCCACCACCACTGAGGTTCGAACTTCGGGTCTTCGTGGCATGAACGGGAGTGTGTCTCCTAACGCCGAGGGTCCTCTCTGGCAGACTTAAAGTATGTCTCGTGCTGCCGTGTTATGTGACAGTGAGTGGGCTCGACTCGAGCCGTTGATGCCGTCGTCGAAGAATTGTCCGGGTCGTCCGTTTCAAGATCACCGTCGCATTCTGGAAGGCATCATTTATCGGTATCGGGCGGGCATTCCCTGGCGGGATCTGCCCGACTCTTTCGGTCCGTGGCAGGCGGTCTGGAAACTTCACGGACGTTTCAGCGGCGATGGAACCTGGGACGCAATTATGACCCGTTTGCTCTCGCAGGCTGACGCGGCCGGCTTGATTGAGTGGGAGGTGTCCGTGGACTCCACGGTCAACCGCGCCCACCAGCACGCCACCAACCTCGGCTGGCCAGGATTTCCCACGGTCGTATGCGCAAATGCACTCGTGGTTCGATGAGGACTGGAAGTGTCTGGATTACTTGGCTTGGCTGCGCTGGCCTGATGGATTTGTGTGCCCGCACTGCTCCAGCCTGACGGGGTGGCGGATGCCGGACTTTCGATGGAAGTGCGGGGGCTGCAAGGTTACGTCCCCCTGGGTGGATGCTCCTATTGGTGTCAAGCGACTCTTTGTGCGGTATTGGACTGCTGAGCCTTGCCGTCGAGCCATGCGCTGAAGGCGGTTTCCAGGTCGGTGTCGCCGCGTTCGGCATCTACCTCGTCATCGTCGATGCGCTTGTCCGACGGCGGCACGGCGTGTCATCCTGGCTCAGCGCCGCCATTCTCAAACAAGCCCCCCATTACTTTTCTGCTGCTGGTTCCCTTGGCCGTCACGACATTCCTCGTATCCTGGGCGGGTTAGTTTGTTACCCGCGGCGGGTATTACCGTGACTGGGCCGATTCAGCCGGTTCCGCCTGGACCGGGCCGCTGGTCTGGGCTCCGCATACCATCCAAAGCTTCTGGCTTTACCAGACTGTCGTCTGTACGTACCACGTAGGTCTGGCCACTCTGCATCCATACCAAGCAAACCCACTGACCTAGCTGTTCATGATCCGACCGACCAGCATGTATTACTGCGGTTCAAGCGAGGGCGAATTCGGCTACCAGTTTTAAAGCTGTTCGGAAGCCATTACCTCCGTCGGCAATCCGTTGGTTTAGTGGACGGCGACGGCGACACTGGTCTACCGGCTTCATCCTGATGAGAATGATCGCTGGGTATCTGCCCTGGCTGATGTATCTGAACCGCACTGTTTTTCAGTTCTATACGATCGTCTTTGAGCTCTATTTGCTGCTCGGGCTCACCTTCGTCATCGGGCTGGTCGAACACCGAATTCCAGATTAAGCACGGCTGATACGCCGGCGTTCAGCACATTCGTAGGTGCACGAAACTGACCCTCAGCAACAGGTCAACGCCTTCAACACTGTTGTCGTGGGGCTGGCTTCGCAGTAATGCTGACCGTATTCTTCTTCCCGCCGTGGATTGGAATGCAGACACCATTCGCCTTTTGGCAGGCACATATTTGGGTGCCGAGTTGGAGATAGATCGGTCGAATACATTCCATTTTTGGCATATAGTGACTGGGAATGGCGTGTGAATTAAGCGCGGATTCGGGCTCGGCGACCGTAGACTGACGATTATCTGCTCCACGAGTAATTGCTCACGCCTCGGCTGAGAAGTCCCGAACCTCTAAGGCTTCATGTCGGAAATAACAGCCGCTTCCTCTGTCCGCATCATCCGGACCCGACCTGGTGGAGATACCAAGAACCCCACGACCGAATATTCGGCGCTCTTGCACACTGTGCGTAATCTGGGCCTCCTCGGTCGACGCACTGGCTTCTACTGGATGGTGTTCTCTGTGCTCGTGATCGCCACCGGGGGCGCAGCGGCTGGGTTCGTTTTTCTCGGTGACACTTGGTATCAGCTGATCATCGCCGCTGCCCTCGGCCTCATTTTCACCCAATTCGCCTTTCTCGCGCACGAGGCATCGCACCGTGCCGTGTTCATCTCTGGCAGAGCCAACGACCGAGCTGGCCGCGTTCTGGCCAACCTGTTCGTCGGCATCAGCTATGCCTGGTGGATGACTAAGCACAGCCGTCACCACGCCCAGCCGAACGTCATTGGCAAGGACCCCGATATCGAGCCCGACTTCATCGTGTTTACTGAGAATGACGCGAAGCAGGTCAGCCGGCTTGGCTCCTTCGTCACCCGCAAGCAGGGGTATTTGTTCTTCCCGCTTTTGATGTTCGAAGGTATTAACCTGCACATTCAGGGTTTCAAGACCGTTTTCGGTAAGAACAAGGTCAGCGAACGCTGGGTCGAGATCACTATGCTCGTGACGCGCCTCGCGCTCTACCTCGCCGTGATCTTCTACTTTCTACCGCTCGGCATGGCGTTTGCGTTCGTTGGCGTACAAATGGCCGTGTTCGGGGTTTACATGGGCGCTACCTTCGCGCCCAACCACAAGGGAATGCCGCAGCTCCCGGCTGAAAGCCGAGTCGATTTTCTTCGTCGCCAGGTGCTCACCAGCCGCAACATTCGTGGTGGTACCTTCATCGACCACTACATGGGTGGTCTCAACTACCAGATCGAGCACCATCTGTTCCCGAACATGGCACGCCCACACCTGCGCCAGGCGCAGGTGATTGCTAAGGGATACTGCCTCTCGCACGACGTGAAGTACACCGAGACGGGCGTCTTCGAAAGTTACGGCATCGTCATCGCCTACCTCAACAAGGTAGGGCTGGCCGCACGAGATCCGTTCGACTGCCCAATGACCGCTCGGTTCCGCACGCACTAGCGGGAGTTTCCTAGCTATTTCAGGTTCGCCGGATTGCTCCGATGCAGGTATCAGGTTTGATCTGGTGTTCTTCGGCATGTGGGTCGGACTTTTGGCCCCAAATAGCGTCTGACCTAAAGCATGGCTAGTTTGTATAAGAAGACGATCAACGAGAAACCGTACTGGTACCTGCGTGAAATGGCCCGAGTCGACGGCAAGCCCAAGATCACCTCGGACTCCCTCGACGCTGTGCACGACGTAGTGCATCGAGTCAATGTGCTCGCGGAATCTGCACTATAGCCAGATGCGGGCTACGGTGAGAGGATGAGTAATTCGTCTGGTACGAGCGAACCCACTGGCCTTCCGAGCGCACCTTCTGCCAAGTCCACGCCATCGTCCGCCCCCGTTGGCCAGCCTCAGCAGGTGAGGATGGCATTCTGGCTCTACCTCCTTGCAGCCCTCGCGGCGCTGATCAGCGGCGTTGTCCGCGCAGCGACCGCGGGCGCTGACAGATCTGTAATCGAGAGTCAGCTCGCGACATCCGGCGTGGCCGTCTCCACCAGCACGATCGACGCCGTGATCACCACCGTGATCATCGTGGCGATCATCGTCGCGATCATCTGGATGATTGCTTTCGTCATTTTCGCGCTGTTCATGAAGCGAGGCGCCGGATGGGCCCGCATTGTCCTCACGATTCTTGCCGCCCTGTCGCTCACCAGTGTCACAAGCAGCTTCGGCCTTGGGGCGCTCCAGGCCGTTGCCGCGGTCGTCGCGACCGTGCTCGTGTGGCTGCGGCCGGCAAGAGAATACTTCCAGGCAGTAAAGGCGTCGCGGGTCCCGCGCTAGTTTTCTTGGGGGCCAGAAGTCGGGCGTTTGTACCGAGCTTTAGGCAGCGTTAGTCATGTGGGCGTCGTTGATATAGCTGTCGATGTGTTGCTCGATGGTCTTCAACGCCTGGCGCAGTAGGGCTGGTGCTGGGGGCGTGTTTGCTGCGATGAGTGGCCTGAGAAGCCGGTCGTGCAGCTTTGTGCAGAAGATCGCGATCATCGAAGTGCACGGGTATCAAAAGCAGGGCTCGGGTTACGGCTACTCCAAAGTTCGTGGCCTGAACGTCTTCATCGCGACGATGAAAACGGTGGACGATGCACCGATTATCTTGGCCCAGCGGCTGCGCCGGGATCCGTGCTGGTCTCCGCGCGGCGCTGACCGTCCCGCGTTAGCGTTCAAACAGGGTGATGACGGAACGATTCGTGTGGTGCGAGCTAGTGTTGAAGAACTCCATCGTGTGGAAGGCCACGTTTATCTCTCGGGCAGCATCGGTATCTGTTGAGCTGGCCGTGACAACTCAGATGCGTTCGAGTCCCACCAGCTTCGACTCGATCTCATCGAGTGATCGTGTTTCATCGGAAAAAGTACCCGTCGTCGTGAAAGATGCTTCGAATGCAATGTCTTCGGTGCTGGTGAACGCCACCGGGTAGGCGTAGAGAGCCAGCCGTATCCTGCAAGTAGATTCTGTCGCCCTGGTGTGATACTCCAGTTGGGTTGGCGCCATTCCACAACCTTGGCCCCAGTGTGTCCGCGGATCTTGTTGAGAACGCGCCGCTGACTCGTTTCATCCAAGTTGTCACCAGCTCTGAGTACTCTTCTTGACCGCCTAGTTGTCTGCTCCCATTAGAGGCTTTCGTTCAGACCTCACAGCGATCCGACCAACCTTTAGCGGACAATCGCGGTGAGGGCACAATAGGTGGATGACACTTGATGAGGAGCTCGACCGGATCTTCACTGTTCGGGATCGGAATGACATCCAGCCCACAATCGATGCGCTGCTACCAATTCTGGCGGAACACCCGGCTGACGCTCGCGTGCTGTACGAAGTGGGCGGCGCTTACGACACTGCTGGTAAGGAGCAGACCGCGCGATCGTTCTACGAGCAAGCCCTTCGGGCTGGTCTCTCGGGTGATTTGCTGCGCCGATGCTACGTCCAGTACGGATCCACGTTGCGGAATCTCGGCGAGTTCGCTCGCTCGGTGGAAGTCTTCGAGCGTGCCCGACAAGACTTCCCGGACTCACCATCGCTGGCGGTGTTCCAAGCGATCTCCCTTCATGCTTCCAGCCGCTTCGATGAGGCTGTCGCTTCATTGCTCGAAGTGGTTGTTGAGGGAGTCGAGTCGCCAGATATTGAACGGTATAAGCCATCCATCCGCGGCAACGCCGCCTACATCCGGTCCCTCTCGACCTCCGCACAGCCAGCGGAGCAGCACAACACCCGTTAGCGGGACGGCGAGTAGGAAAGCCGAGCAGGGTATCGACGACTCTCGCTCCAGTCCCGCACGCCGAACCCCTTACGGGACGCTGAACGTAGTCATAGCTTTTAGCCGAGTCAGGCGGCTATTAGCGCATGCGCCCGTCGCTGAGTGAAGGAGCGGAGCCGAGAGCCGTGGAGGTGGCGGTAGATCGTCGGCCGTGAGACGCCGAGGGCCTTGGCAATTTGGGTGGGGATTCGCCGCGTTGTTGTCGGGCTTTGGCTGCTGCGAGCGTGTCGGGTGTCGGGCGACCACCGGCTCGGCCCTGGGCACGGGCGGTGGTGAGGCCCGCGAGGGTACGTTCGCGAATCATGTCACGTTCAAGTTCGGCGACGTAGTCGAGCGCGGCAATAGGCCCGGGCCGACTCGGTGCACGGCTGGAGATGGTGTCGGTGACTATCCGCCCGCAGCCGAAGGATTTGAGTGCGTCTTGTTGCATGGTGGTGTCTTGGCTGTGGGTGGAAACGCGGGCGTAGCCGACGAGGGTGATGTGTGTGATGGCCCAGAACCTCGCCAGCTTTAGCTATCTTCTTCCTTGTTTTCGGTTCGGTGGGACTCGTGTGGCGCGTGTGGCCGCGTCGAGGGGTCATCGAGGCGCCGTGAAGTGGCACGCGTCGAGGTGGGGTGGACCGCTTACACGCTTGCGCGCTCCACGCGCACCTCGACTTCGCGCTCGATGAAGGTCCATTCTTCGGTGTTTCGGAGCTCACTGAGGAGATCGTCGAAAGCCGCCGCGTTCTCTGGCGCGAACTCGAACCAGGTCAGAAAGTCGAACGGCCCGCCGAGGTCCCGACAATGGTGCAGCCGCCGAGCCACGGCGGGCAGGTAGCCCATCGAGCGGCGGATGTGATGACTCGTATCCTCAAAAATGCCCCGTCGTTCGTCCTGGGCCATCTCCCACCATGCTTGTGATTTCGTGATCGGAATGAGGGAAGCGACGGTGGCACCGGGCCGGCCCAGGACCGGAGACCGCGCGTTGAGCTGAGCCAGTTCGGCGGCGGTTGTGTACCGCTGGTTACTGACGGTGCCGCGCAGAACCCAACCCGGAGCACTCGTCGCCACCTTCGGAGACACCCTCGGTCCGGCGACGGGTGCTCTTCCCTCCTCGACGAGTAGCCGGGCGGCGACAGGGAGCCCGTCACCGGTGACTTTGGTGATGCGTTCGATACGCCATGGCCCGGTGGTGCCAGCGGCGAAGGTTACGGGCAAAACGTCGGTCATGAGTGCTCCTAATAACGGCATAGGTCATCCTGACGCTAACACCGGGCGGGTGACGGCATCGCGGGCCTGGCCCGCGGCGGGTACCCAACCACACTCCCGCGGGCGTCGTCATGAATTCGTGGAGTCCTGGCATTGCTACTGCCGGAATTGGTGATCATCGACTGATCCCCGATGCAGACTTCACAGGACTTCTTTACTCTGCATGCCAGCACGAATATCTCGCAAGCGTGTGAGCAGTAACCGTTCCCATGACCTTGGTCGCATACGAAAGTGCTCTTCAACGTGGATTCACGGAAGAGTCCTCGATCGCGCCCGTATGGGGAACCCTCTGCGCACCTCTCAGAACGCCTATGCATTCCAATCGGGCACTAGGCGATTCCTCGATTGTGCGGCAGGTGGCCCATCTCACCTTCAGGTCCGGGGCCGAAGGACACGTGACCAGGGCCTTGATAATAGGGATAGCCGTCCGTATGCCGGGCAAAGATCACGCCGTTAGCGAAGCAATTATCGATTCTCTCAGCAAACGATCGAGCTTGATTCTGGCTGCCGAAAACGCCGAGAACTGTTTTGTCAGCACACTCGTCGTGCTACACGATCCATACTTCTCCGCTCCTATGTCACACGGTACTTCCTCTCTCAATTTGACGCGAACTGCGGCCTATGGTCGAGTGAGGCAGTAGACCGAGCATTGAGCACAGAGAGCAAATCATGATGAAAATGGATGATCTGAATTCTGACCCACGGATCATGTCGTACCTAGCCACTCTTCGACAAGCAATGGACCGGACAGCGCCTAATCAGACCGAGGGCGTGCTGGCCGAGATCAACGAGCACATCGTTGAGACAGTGAGGGAAGGACAAACCGGCGGCCACGACGTTGACATAGAATCCATTATTCGTTCCTTGGGGCCTGTAGAGTCAATCGCTCATGCGATGGGTTCAGCGCCGCATCGCAGCCCTGAGCCAACGCCTTCCCCGCGGTTTCTCGTGACAAGGCTGGGCGCAATTGTGACGATTCTTGCGCTGACGTTCGGGGGCGTCATCCTGCCGATTCTCGGGTGGATCGTAGGTTTGATCATGCTCTGGTCGTCTCCCGGGTGGCGTCGCCGAGACAAGCTGATCGGAACAATCGTCAGCCCTTCTGTCTGGATGGTAACTATCATTTTCGGGTTTATGCTCTGGAGTTCGCCGAGCGATATCACTACGGTCTGCCTGGTCGGCGCCTCGTGCTCCCCTGGGGTCGAGGCAACAAGTTTTGGCTTCGGTCAACTTGTCTCGGTCGCTCTACTCGTTGCCGCCCCCCTACTGGTAGCGGCACGATTGCTTCTGACATTCAAGCCGCGCGACAGTGACAATAAAATTGCAAGTCGGCGACGGTAGGAATCCTCAACCTGCCGCATCACCGAGCAGGAGCCTTCCCATAAGCCGGACGCTCAGCGGGGACCGAATCACGTGAAGCCAACCGTGTCGACGTCTGAACTGAGACGCCCGTAAGCGGAACCCTTAACGGGACGGTTTGGGTCTAATTCTTCAGTGAGATTCGTGCCAGGTTCGTCGAGTGGCGAGCCGGGCGGTCAGAAAGAGAGCAACGCCCAGGACTCCGAGGATCGCGGCGATCGTGATTCCCCAGTCCCACACGCTGGTCTGGGTATGTACTAGGAGGAGTTCATGCTCGCTTGTGAAATAGGAGCATTGGACCCCAATGGGGAAGAACGAAAATGCGCCGTCCGTAGTCCAGCCTGCTGAGGGCAGAGGCAGACTGCCTAGCTCGGGGTTCTGATCGCAGGATTCTCTGAGACCCGCATGGGAGATGACCGCGAACTGAAGCCCCGCCAGGGCGATGAGGGCCATCGACGGAATGCCGAGGATCCAGGACCGCGCGGTCACGGCGAGGAGCACGGGAACGGCCGGTCTTTGCAGTTGCATTTCGTGTACCCCCTCCTTCACAGAGTATGTGCTGCCAGACATCGGGGTAAGCGTTTGAAGAAAACACCAGCCTGACAGAGTCAGTGCCCGTAGCCGAACCCCCTGTGGGAATCCGGACAGAAACGCCAAGACTGGGCCCAGAGCCAGCCTGATCGGTGACGGAGCCGTGATGGCACTCCGCAATCTGGAGGGCTGTCGTACAGTCGGAGCATGGCAGAAGCACACATCACTTTCTCGGTGTCGTCCGATCAACCGCCCTTCATCGCCCCGGATGCAATGAGCATTCCAGAAATCGTCCGTGTTTCGCGCGCGCTGCAGGCGGCGCTGCGGAGCGCCGAGGCTCTGGGTTACGAACTCGATGACCTGCTGCGAAATTTGGATGAAAAACTGTCTCACCAGGCCGTCGCAGATGCGATGCAGTTGGACGCCGAGCTTGTGACGGAGGTACGAGAAGGGGAGTCCTCCCTCACTGTTCTCCTAGTGAAATATCTAGAAGCTGCGGACAGCTCAGAGCGCTGATCCAATCCAATGGCGGGTCACTTGACATCGTCACCGCAACGAAGCGCTTGAGCGTGCCCTCCTTGCCCCCGTCTCATTCCCATTTCCCTTCCCCTTCTCGATAGGGGAACCCCCTACGGGATACCGTTCACGTGATAACTGAACACGCTCTGTTGCGTGTGATTCGCGGAAGGGAAGTCCACG
>NZ_PJJK01000091.1:0-47557 GCF_002929785.1 Cryobacterium sp. Y62
GCCGACAAACCCACCAAGAATGACCGCCTCGAACTAGCCGCCTAAACTCCCACTGGTCTCATCCGCCTTGACAAGTTCCGGCCCCGCACCCGACCAATGTGAGGCGAGCTCAGCGGGAAGGCTATCTCGCCAGACCCACCACGAGATGATCACCACCAACACCGGTACGCACAACGATGCCCCGGCCAGCACCCTCCGAACCATCTCGGCACTCACAGTCTTGTCACTCATGCCATTCCACCCCTCTGGATCAATCGCAAAATGTCTGACTGGGTCAACCCCAGCTTTCGCGCCTCGTGCATCAACTGAGCCGCCAGCTCAGTCACGTGAATAAGCCCGGCGCCAGCATCCTTGCGCACGAACGCCCCGCGCCCCTGACGCATCTCAATCACCTCGTCGTTTCGGAGCTCCGCATATGCGCGCAACACCGTGTGCATGTTCACTCGCAAGGACTTCGCCAGATCACGTGCCGGAGGCAGCCGGTCCCCCGGCCTCAGGTCACCGCTCACTACCCCGGAACGCACCTGCACGGCAATCTGCTCCGCCAGCGATACCGACGAAGATGCATCCACCACGAACAACATGTTAGTAACGTTACTAGAACAATCGAGCTTATGAAATAACAACGTCCTGTGGTCGAGAGCCGATGCATCCAACTGCCGACGTCTCACGTAACATCGCACCACCGAAATACAGCGCCTTTGACAATAGTGTGTGGCACACAGCAACGTGAGCAGCATGAACGATGCCGATACTCTCGACACCCATTTGCAGGAGGTGCGCCGTGGAACCGTGGTGCTCGCCTGTCTACAGCTTCTCCAGACAGCTGGATACGGCTACAAGCTGCTGGAAAAACTAGGGTATCTGACCAGCGAATGGAATACCGAAGAGGCCCGGCCGCGGAAGTTCTACTGCACTTCGTCCGCTGGCATCCGTCTCGCCACGACCCTCACCGCCAAATAGCATTCGCTAACCACCGCGCTCGCGTCCCTTACCGAAACGGAGACCTGAGATGACCGCCACACTCACCCAGCGCTACATCACCGGGACGACTAAAAACCTCGGCGCAGCATCGGAAGGTGACGTGCGGGCTGAACTCGAAGCGTCTAATGCGGATGCCCTCGACGCTCGAATCGAACAAGGCGTGCAGCGAGCGGATGCCGAACGCGCGGTGTTGACCGAGCTCGGCGACCCCGCGCTCCTCGCCGCTGGCTACGGCGACCGCCCGCTGCACCTGATCGGCCCCCGGCACTACCTCACTTGGGCGCGGCTACTCAGGATTCTTCTCACTACCCTTCCACTAATCACCTTCATCGGCGCCGCTCTTGTGGAATCATTCTCGAATGATTCCATCGGCGAGATCATCGCCACCGGGATCCCCGCTGGGCTTTCCGTCGGCGTGCCTGTCGCCTTCTGGGTAACCCTCGTCTTCGCCGTCCTCGAGCGCATTGGTATCACCACCGCAGCTCACTGGAACGTGGATCACCTCCGGAGCAGCGAAGTAGTCACGTGAACCATGGAGACTTCATTGCCTCACTCACTGTCCTCACCCTCGTGGCAGTGGCGGTGCTCTGGGATAGCCTCGAAGGCTCGGCACGCTTGGACGCCGAACCGGTAGCGATCCTCAACCCGGCTCTGTGGCCCTGGTCGATCAGCGGACTGTACGTCTTGATAGCAGCGCGGGCGGCGCTATCGATCAAGATCTTTATTGCCGGGCACTGGACCACAGCCATGGCGATCGGGAATACCACCCTGGCCATCCTGTTCATGAGCCTGATGACCACCCTCCTCGGGAGGGGCGAACTGATCAACCCGGAATTGATTCTGGCCGCCACCGAGTACAGTGCAAGCACTGACATGCCGCGAAGCCTGGCACTGATCGCTGGTTTTACGATTGTCGGATTCGCAAGCTGGAGTATCGCTATCGGTTGGCGCAGGACAGCTCGAACATCCAACCGCTAAACGGTAGCTTGACCCCAGAATGCATGACCGGGTGCTTAGAGTTGCCAACAACCAAGGCGCTACTCTTCAAGAATGCCCTCGTAGTCAAGCAATCTAGGGCAACAGCTACCGCGCCGTTCAACCCACCGCCGCTCACCTAAACCGAGAAGTACTTCGCCTCGGGGTGGTGAAACACGAACGCGTCGGTCGACTGTTCGGGGTGCAGTTGGAGTTCCTCCGACAGAACCACCCCCATCCGCTCCGGCTTGAGAAGTTCGACCACCTTGCGTCGGTCCTCCATCTCGGGGCAGGCCGGATAGCCGAGCGAGAAGCGGGCTCCGCGATACTCCAGCTTGAACATGCCGGCGATGTCGCTCGGGTCTTCGCCGCCCACACCGAATTCCGAGCGGATGCGCGAGTGCCAGTACTCAGCAAGCGCCTCGGTCAGTTGCATGGTCAGCCCGTTGAGTTCCATGTAGTCGCGGTACTGGTTCTCAGCGAACATTTTGGCCGTGACCTCGTCGACGTGGGCCCCGGCGGTGACAAGCTGGAGGGCGACGACATCCGTTTGCCCGGTCGCGCGTCCGCGCACGAAGTCGGCCAGGCACAGGTGCTTGTCGCGGCGCTGCCGAGGAAAGCTGAACCGCAACCGGTCGGTGCCGAGCTCGCCGCCGGAACCGCCGTCGGGAGCGAGCAGACCGGCCCGGCCGACCAAACCAGTGGGGTCGTCGCCGTGGTGCAGCACGACCATGTCGTCGCCCTCGGCAACGACGGGGAAGTAGCCGTAGGCCACCGAGGCATCGAGCATTCCCTCGCCCAGGATACGGTCAAGCCAGTAACGCAAACGGGGACGCCCGACGGTGTCGACGAGTTCCTGGTAGCTGGCGCCGTCTTCGGCGCGGCTCGGCTTGAGCCCCCACTGCCCCATGAATGTAGCGCGTTCGTCCAGAAACGCGGAGAAGTCGGCGAGGGCAACGCCCTTGACGATGCGGGTGCCCCAGAACGGCGGCACCGGAATCGGGTTGTCGGCAGCGACCTGGGAACGCCCGGGCATCTCCTCCGGCTCGGTGAGGGTGAGCAGGCTTTTCTTGTGAATGCGCTTCTTGAGCGCCGGCAGACCCACCGAAAGAGGGTCGGCGCCGCGGGCGATGGCCACGAGCGGTTCCATCAGGGCTAGGCCCTCGAAAGCGTCACGGGCGTAACGCACCTGCCCGGCGAAGACGCTATCGAGGTCGTCCTCGACGTACGAGCGGGTGAGGGCGGCCCCGCCGAGCAGAACGGGCCATTTACCGGCGAGTCCGCGCGACTCGAGTTCGAGCAGGTTCTCTTTCATAACCACGGTCGACTTCACAAGCAGTCCGCTCATGCCGATGACATCGGCGTTGTTCTCCTCGGCAACACGAATGAACTCGTTGATCGGTTGCTTGATACCGATATTGATCACGTCGTAACCGTTGTTGGTCAGGATGATATCGACGAGGTTCTTACCGATGTCATGCACGTCGCCGCGCACGGTGCCGAGCACGATCGTGCCCTTGCCGGCCGCTTCGGATTTCTCCATGTGCGGCTCAAGCAGGGCGACGGCGGCCTTCATCACCTCGGCGGATTGCAGCACGAACGGCAGTTGCATCTCGCCACTGCCGAAGCGGGCACCGACGACCTGCATGCCAACGAGCAGGTGCACGTTGACGATATCGAGGGCACTCAATCCCCCGGCTCGAGCAAGGTCGAGGTCAGCCTCGAGACCCTTGGCCTCACCGTCGATGATGCGTCGTTCCAGGCGTTCGCCCACCGGAAGGGCGGCGAGTTCGGCGGCGCGCTCGTCTTTCAGGGCGGCGGAGTCGACGCCGGCGAACAGGTCGAGCAGGGCCACCAACGGATCGTAGGTGAGGGTTCCCTCGGCGTCGTATTCGCGGCGGTCCCAGACCAGGTCAAGGGCAACCTTGCGGCGGTCGGCGGGCACCGAGGCGAGCGGCACGATCTTGGCCGAGTTGACGATGGCCGAGTCAAGGCCGGCCTCCGTGGCTTCGTGCAGAAAGACCGAGTTCAGCACCGAACGGGCGGCGGGGTTGAGCCCGAACGACACGTTCGAGACGCCGAGTGTGGTGTGGATGCCGGGATACTTGGCCTTGATCTGCCGAATAGCGTCGATGGTCTCGATGCCGTCGCGGCGGGTTTCTTCCTGGCCGGTCGCGATGGGAAAGGTCAACGCGTCGACGATGATGTCTTCGACCCGCATACCCCACACGTTCACGAGGGTGTCGACCAGGCGGGTGGCGATGCGCACCTTGTGTTCGGCGGTGCGGGCCTGGCCCTCTTCGTCGATGGTGAGGGCGATCACGGCGGCGCCGTGCTCCTTGACGAGCGGCATGATTCGGCCAAACCGTGACGTGGGTCCCTCTCCGTCTTCGAAGTTGACCGAGTTCACGACCGGCCGGCCGCCAATCAGTTCCATGCCGGCTTGCAACACGGCGGGCTCGGTGGAGTCGACGACGAGCGGCAGGGTCGAAGCGCTGGCCAGTCGGGAGACCACCTGCTTCATATCGGCGACGCCGTCACGGCCTACATAGTCGATGCAGACGTCAAGCAGGTGGGCGCCGTCACGCACCTGGCTGCGCGCGATATCGACGCAGTCGCCCCAGTTTTCAGCGAGCATGGCATCGCGAAAAGCCCGGGAGCCGTTGGCGTTGGTGCGTTCCCCGATGGCGAGAAAGGCGCTGTCTTGGTCGAAACTGACGTGCTGGTACAGACTTGCGACACCCGGGTCTTGTTCGAGGGTGCGGGGTTTCACCGTGACACCACGCAACCGTTCGACCACCGCGGTCATGTGTGCGGGGGTCGTGCCGCAGCATCCGCCGACCAGGCCCAGCCCGAACTCTTTCACGAACTGTTCGTGCGCCATGGCCAGCTGGTCGGGCGTCAGCGGATAGCTCGCGCCGGTCTTCGTCAGTTGGGGCAGGCCCGCGTTGGGCATACAGATGACGGGCACGCGCGAAAACTTCGAGAGGTGACGCAGGTGCTCGCTCATCTCGGTCGGCCCGGTCGCACAGTTCAAGCCGATAGCGTCGATGCCGAGTGGCTCAAGCGCGGTCAGCGCGGCGCCGATCTCGCTGCCCATCAGCATGGTTCCGGTGGTCTCCACCGTCACCTCGACGAAAATCGGCAAGCGGATGCCGGTCTCGCTAATGGCCTGCTTGCATCCGTTCACCGCGCTCTTGGTCTGCAGCAGGTCCTGCGAGGTCTCGATGAGGAAGGCGTCAGCGCCACCACTGATCAGGCCAAGCGCCTGCTCGGCGAAGGTAGCCTTGAGGTTGGCATAGGTGGTGTGGCCAAGGCTAGGCAGCTTGGTGCCGGGGCCCATCGAGCCGAGGACCCAGCGCACCCGGCCGTCCCGCGCTTCGAAAGCTTCAACGCTGGCGCGGGCGATCTCGGCGCCGAGCCGAGCGAGCTCTTCGATGCGATCTTCGATTCCGTAGTCCGAGAGGTTCGACCAGTTCGCACCGAAGGTGTTGGTCTCGATGGCGTCGATGCCGGTTTCGAGGTAGACGTCGTGAATGGCCGCGATGATGTCGGGCCGGCTCACGTTGAGGATCTCGTTGCAGCCCTCGAGCTGCTGGTAGTCGTCGAGGGTGGGGTTGTGCTCCTGCAGCATGGTGCCCATGGCGCCGTCGGCGATGACGACGCTGGAAGTGACGGCATCCAGCAGCGCTTGGGATCGAGCCGGGCGCGCCGCAGCGATGGAGGTTTCAGCGACAGTAGTTCGCACAGTGCTCATGCGCACAGCTTAACTGCGCGCACCGACACTCCGAGGCGGGGGCGTAACGATTCTTAGCGTGCGGGCCCGGGCCCGATGAATCTGCTTGATTCGAGAACACAACATCTACGTGGAGCCAGGGCCCGCTCGATGAATGGTGGTCGTACCGTGTGCACGACACCGGTACTGGAGCCCCCGCGTTGCCACCCATTATCGAGCAATGCCCTGGCCGATCCTCCCCCGAGGACCCACGTTAGACATGTCTATCGTAACTCTATCTGGGCCGGGTAAATACTCGCGCTGGTCAATCCCACTGAGGGGTAGGCTAAACGAGCTAGTAGGGGGTATTGCATGAGCTACGAATCACGGCAGAAACGGGCACACACGATAGTGTCTGACCTCGGTCTTCCCCGCCCACTGACGGCTGAATTGCTGCACCGGCACATGGAATCGATGCGCGGTAAGAAGATCGTGGTGCAAAGCGCAACCCCCAGCATGCTTGAGGCGGGGCTCTGCGGGCTGTGGATTGCCGTGGCCGGGGAGGATTTTGAGCGCATTTATCATGCACCGACCACCTCCCTGGTGCACCGTCAGCAGTTCATCAATCACGAGTTCGGCCACATGATTCTCAATCAGAAACAAGAGCTGCTCTCGGTGGAGCGAGTCGCGCTGCTCGCTCCGCTGATTCCAATGGATGCCATCACATACGCGCTCTCGCGCAGCCAGTTCACCGATGAGCAGGAAGCACTGGCGGAGGCCATCGGCGATCGACTGGCCCTCATCATTCTCGAGGATGCGCCAGAGGCTGCCCACGGCACCCGCACCGGATTCGGTCGGGTTCTCTAGTGCAAACGACAATCCTCATCACCGCGTCCGCCACCCTCTGGCTAGCGGCGATCCTCTGTCTGCCGTCGGCTATCAAGGGAAGCCGGCGGTCGCTTTTGTGGTTCCTGACGGCTTTCGCCCTTACCATGAGTCTTCAGCCAAAGCCGGTTTACGACGCGGTCGATTCGCTTCTGGGCGGCGCTAATACCACCTATTTCCTGTTCCATGCCTTGGCGATCGTCACCGTTGGCCTGGCCGACGTGATGGTTCAGGAGGCGGTATCTGCCTCCGGAATCACACCGAAACGAAAGATGACAACCGCCCTTGTCGCGGGTCTGGTCATCGCACTTCAGGCCGTCCTGTTCTTCACTAGTGACTGGCACGCGATGAACAATATCTCCCAGTCGTTTATCGCCGAGTGGAGTTACACCGCCTACGCATCGACGACCTGGGTCACCATCGCACTCTTCTCCGTCTCGGTGTCTTATGCGTGCCTGAATGATCTACGTACCCAGCCCTGGACGGTCACCCAGGTTGCCCGCGCAATCATGACCCTCGGATGCCTCTGCATTTTTATTTATGCCGTGAACAGTCTCGTCGGCGCAGTGCAGACCGTTCTCGACCCGAGCTATGTCATGCCGAACTGGCGGGAATTTGTACAGAGAGTGGTCTTACTCTGCTCACCCATCAGTCTCGGGGTCGGCCTGGGACTCACCGCCACCGTCGACGGGATAACCGCCAGCGGACGGAACTTTCGCGACCGTGGGCTCTTGTTGCGCATCACACCGTTGTGGCAACGCCTCCTGGCCGACACTCCCGAACTCAGCATCGAACGAGCGCTGTCACCGCTTCAGCTACTCGTCGTGCGTGGGCCCGGCGCGCACCTTTATCGACGGCACGTCGAGATTCGGGACAGCTTGCTGCTTCACCCCGAGCAGGCCGTCAGTCCGGCCGAACGGACCCTGATCGACTTGGCCGAGGTGCGCACGCAGGCTCCGTCGCCAACCAATCACACTCCCGTCGTTGGAACGCCGCAATGACTGCCACCCCCAACTCCGGTGCAGTGAGTCCGCAGCTGGAATTGGCGCGCAAACTCAATTTGCTGCTCGACGTCGTTGTCGCCGAGGGAAATACTCCGCACACCTATCGCCAACTCGAAGCGGGGTTGAAGGAACGCGGCCTGACCCTCTCCCGGGCCCGCTGGGCATACATGATCACCGGCGAAGGTCCGCTCGTCACCGATCCGGCACTACTGACCGGCATTGCCGAGTTCTTCCGCATCCCTCCGGAGTACATGCTCGGCTCCGATGGCGACCTGCCCGAACGGGTAGACGCTCAACTCGCCTTCGTGAAGAGCCTGCGCGTTGCACGCGTGGTGAGCTTCGCTGCCCGGATGCTCGGCGATGTCTCCCCCGAGACCCTGCAGTCGATCACCGATCTGCTCGAAAGCGACACTCCCGATCCACCTGCCGATTCAAGAGATCACGAATAGTGGTCCCACCCTCAACCGCAAGGAGCTTTTCGTGCCTATCACCGCTTTTCTCGACATCCACGTGAAAACCCAGTCACTCGCTGTCGCTCCAGACGTACTGCACGAGACGCTCATCGCTACCAGAGCCTTCAACGGATGTCTCGGCGTGGATGTCCTCGTCGATACCGAAGACCCCACCCACTTCGTACTCGTGGAGAAGTGGGCGTCACTGAAGCACGACGCCGCCTATCGTACCTTTCGAGCCGGGCCGGGAAAATCACCCCTCGGAGCAATCCTGACCGGTCCACCCCTGCTGACCAAGTTCGAGATCGCCCTGGATATCTAACGCAGCAGCCCGATCGGAGATCGTCAGCGCCTGGTGCCACCGGCGATGGCGTAGGACCACAGCTCACTACTCACACCGACCGGGCGCGCAGCCGGCTCTCCCTCTTTCGGTGTCTCGCTGCGGTGTCCGTGGGCGAAGGACGGGGACGCGAGCCACGCCTGAAAGGATTCTTCGTCGGCCCAGCGGGTAATGACAAGCCACGTCAGCCGGTCATCGGTCGGCTTGAGAAGTTCGAAGCCCTCAAAACCGGGGCGGTCGTCGACGGCACCGGCGCGGGCGGCGAAGCGCTGGGCGAGCTCGTTGCCGCCATCGCGCGGCACGGTGATGGCGTTGATTTTGATGATCGTCATGGGACTGCTTTCTGTTCGAACGCTTGTGGGTGTGTGTCCCATGCTGCCACTCTCCGCAGCCGGCTGCGGCCGCGCATCACACGGCTCTGCCGCTCAGATGGGTTGCTTATGCTGGAAGGACTATGCGACTTCTTTTGATCCGCCATGGCCAGACTCCCGGCAACGTTCTCGGGCGGCTCGACACCGCGCATCCCGGCCCGGGGCTGACCGATCTCGGTATGCGCCAGGCCGCCGCCATTCCCGATGCACTGCGCTCCGACCCGATCGACGCCATTTTTGTCTCGACGCTGTTGCGCACCCAGCTGACGGCGCATCCGCTCGCCGCCGATCGCGGCCTCGAGCTGCAGGTCGCCGAGGGTGTGCACGAGATCGAAGCCGGGTCGCTGGAGGGGCTGCGCGATCGGGCATCCGTTCGTACCTATCTGGAGACCGCGTTGGCTTGGGCTTCCGGCAATCTTGATAAGCGGATTCCGGGTGCTCACGACGGCCATGATTTTCTGCGTCGGTACGACGCTGACATTGCAACGGCAGCGGGGCGCTCAGAAGTGGCAGCGATATTCAGCCATGGCGCGGCGATTCGGGTCTGGACGGCAGCGCGCGCTCAGAACGTGCCGCCCTCTTTTGCCAGTGAGAACGAGCTGGACAACACCGGCGTGGTAGAGCTCACCGGCTCGCCCGAGCGAGGCTGGACCCTGCTGTCGTGGGCAGGCCTCCCGGTCGGCGGCATGGCGCTGGCCGACCTCAGCGCGGCCGACCCACTGGGCGAACCGCTCGTTGACTGACCTCGCGCAGGTCGCCAGCGCTAAAGGTGAGCAGTCTCCGGGAATCTACTGCTGCTTGGCCCGGGGCCCGCGGGGGCGTACGAGGGCGTAGCTGTCGCGCAGGAATTGCCGGGCGAGTTCGGCGGGCACGTGGTCGCCGAGCTCATCCGGGGTCATCACACCAATCTAGGCCGCGACGAGATTCATCGCATCTGCAGTGAGTACGACCGAGCGCAGGCGTTCCTCGATCAGCGGCGACTGGTGGGCCAGAATCAGCTCGTCGGCCCCGGTCCCCTCGGCGAACTCCTCGAGATAGGCGCGCACCTCGTCCGCCGTTCCGACGGCAGAATACCGCATCATGTTGGCGATGTTTCGGCCCTCGGGGGTCGTCAGAAAGACGTCGATCTGGTCGTCGCTGTACTCGGGCGCAGCCGGACCGCGGGAGAGCATGCCGCGCACCCGAATGCGGCGGGTCGTCTCAAACTGCTGGGTAGCATCCGCTTTCTCATCGGCCGCGATCACGTTGGCGGCGATGATGAGGTGCGGGGCGGCGAGCTGCTCCGAGGGCGTGAAGTCGCGGCGATAGAGCGCGATAGCCTCGTGCAGCGCATCGGGCGCGAAGTGCGAGGCGAAGGCGTATGGCAGGCCGAGTGCAGCGGCGAGGCCGGCGCCAAACAGCGACGAGCCGAGAATGTAGAGCGGAACGTTGGTGCCGGCACCGGGGACGGCCTGCACGCCGGGCACGATCGACTGGCCGCGCAGGTAGGCCTGCAGTTCCATGACGTCCTGCGGAAACTGGTCGGAGGCGCGCGGGTCGCGGCGCATCGCCCGAGCGGTGTTCTGGTCGCTGCCGGGCGCCCGGCCAAGGCCGAGGTCGATGCGGTCGGGGTACAGCTCGGCGAGGGTGCCGTACTGTTCCGCGATCACCAGTGGTGAGTGGTTGGGTAGCATAACGCCGCCAGATCCAAGCCTAATCGTGCTGGTCTGCCCGGCGACGTGGCCGATCAGAATGCTCGTGGCCGACGATCCGATGCTAGCCATATTGTGGTGCTCGGCGTACCAGACGCGCTCATACCCATGTTTTTCGGCGGCTTGGGCGAGAGCGACGCTCGCTGCAAAGCTCTCCCGAGCGGTCTGCCCGGGGGCAATCGGAGCGAGGTCAAGTATGGAAAGCGGAATAGTCATACTGGGGGCAACGCTTTCACGCGCAAATCGTTACCCGGTGCCCGAAATGGGCTCGGACGAGGCGAATCGATGCTCGAGTCAGCCGCGCTCGGCCAGCCGGCCGATACCCGGCACGAATCGCCCGACCCGCGCGCCGTAGGAGCGGTAGTCGGGATGCTCGGCCACGAGCATCCGCTCTTCCCAACGCGCTTTCACCGAGAGCAGACCGACCAGCGCGATCCACGCCACAATATGCCAAGCGGATGCCCCGACCAGCACGAGTGCGATGCCGCCAGTCAGGAGTCCCGCGTAGATCGGGCTGCGAATGAGCCCGTATACACCGCCGGTGATGAGCGGGGCATTCTCGCGCGGAATCGGACTCGCCGAAAGCGCCGGGCCCAGGCCGATGACACCGAGTACCGCGAGCGCGGCGCCGATCAGGCCTAACGCGATCGCCGCCACAATGATACCAAGGCTAGCCGACCAGAGAGAGCCGTGTGGCAAGAAGGCTAATGCCCCCAGCAGCAGGAATTGTGTGCCGACCAGACCGAGTGCGAGTGCACGTTTCATGGTCTGAGAGTACGCCCAGGCTGGTAGCGGGCCCAGGCAGGCTGATGCCAGATCAGCGGCCCGATGATCATCAGCGGCGATCGCACGTCGATTTAGTACGCGCTGTTCAGGTCGAGGCGTGTGAGATAAACATGCCGATCGCGACCGGGCTTATGCCGATCGGCACCAGAATCTTGGGCCCGAATCGTGGCATAAAAATGTTCGTCGACAGCTGCGCGGCCAGCACGAGCATGGCGATCATCGACAGGAAAGACAGACCGGTCTGCATCGGCGATGACGACGTTGATGTAAGGGGGTCCGGGGTCAGTCGTCGTGCTGCCCGCCGTTGGCGTGGGCCGCCAGCATCATCACGGTTGACGGCGTAGTGTCGACGGGTGCAACGTACTGAACAGACCCAAACCCTCGAGCCCACCGATTGGCGGGGCCTCGAACAGTCCCACGAGGAACGCTCTGACGCTTTCACTCGTGGCCGCCGGGAACGCGCGGCAACCGGCCAGACGCATCCGGTCGACGATTTTCTGTTCACCTACTACCCTTTTCGCCCAGGCCTGCTGCGCCGATGGCATCCCGGCGCAGACGTGCTGCTCCAGGGCGCGGCCGATCTTCCTCGCGCAACGTGGAAGTGGTACCGCAGCACGGGCAGCGACAGTCAAGTGGATGTCGCCGCCTTCTTCGCAAAAAATGAGCGCGTCATCCACTTCATCGGTTCACTCCTCGCCGCGACCCGGGAACGGCCGGCCCACTTTGGCTGTTTCGGTCTGCACGAGTGGGCGATGGTCTACCGCCAGGGTGAGCACCGGCACGTCGCTCCGCTGCGACTCGGGCAGAGTGATACCGACGCCGTCGTCGACGACAACCGCATCACCTGCAGCCACTTCGACGCGTTTCGGTTTTTCACCCCGGCAGCACTGCCGCTCAACCAGCTGCAACCGTCGCGGGAGAATCAGCCGGTGATGGAGCAGCCCGGTTGCCTGCACGCCGGCATGGACATCTACAAATGGGTGATCAAGCTCGGCCCTCTGGTTCCCGGCGAGATTCTGCTCGACTCCTTCGAGCTGGCGCGCGACATTCGCCAGCTCGACATGGAGGCCTCACCATACGACCTCGCCGACTGGGGCTATGAGCCGGTCGAGGTCGAGACCGCCGCAGGCAAGGCCGAGTATGTGCGCCGGCAGCGCGGCTTCACCGCGCGCAGCAACCTGCTGCGCGGCCGCGTGGTGAAGTTGCTCGGCTGACGCAGCGCTTGCTCCTCAGATCAGATCAGATCAGATCAGATCGGACTATTGCGCCTGATTAGGCATCGGCGGACGACAGCGCAGCAGCGTCAACTCACCGGTTATGGTGAACTCACCGACGTTGTGCGGCGTGAGGAGCGATGTTGGAACTATGCAGAGTTTTCCGAGTAACTCCACCTACCCGGTCAGTCGCGCAGAAACGACTCGATGATCTCGCGCAGGCGCGGCAGCCCGAACTGGTCGGCGATGGCAACGCCACTGTGCGTGCCGAGGCGAGGGTCGGCATCCGCTTCAAGGAGCAATCGCAGAATAGCCTCATTGTTGCGAAAGACCGCGCACGAGATGGCGGTCTGGCCCATCGCATTAATAGCGGATGCGTCCGCCCCGCGGCGAAGCAGGTCAGCGACGGTCTCGAGGTGCTGCTGATAGGTCGCAACGATCAACAGCGTGTCTTTGCGCGGGTTGAGCGTATTGATGGGCACCCCGGCGTCGAGCATTTCACCCAGCGGGCCGGTCAAGCCGTCGCGGGCGAGGTCAAAAACACCCTCGATGACCTGCGGGATCGGCCCGGATGTGTTCTCGTTCACTGACTGCTCCTGCTCGTTAAACCGTGTGTCCAGCGTAACTGGCGGCTGCGCGTGATCGTGAAAAAGGCACGATTCGGCGACCAACACCGACCACGCTGGCGACCTTTCCTGGTCGATGCCACACTCACCCAGACCCAGCCGCCGATTCCGTTGTCGTTGTACTCGCCGACCTGTTCGCCCGATTTGTGCCAGGACCCGGAGAACGCGGGCGTGAGCGATAAGGCCATCCTCACAAAAATACCGGCGGAACTCTTCCAGCACGAGGACTAAAGGGATTCGCAGAAAGGTCCACAACTAAAACAATATATTCCTCAGTAAACGTTTCGTTTACGCAGCCATATTGTTTATTTGATTATGCGGCGCGCGGGTACGAGTCGGGATCGAGGGGATGCCCGACAGAATTCATTAGTCCGAGCAAATCTGGGGAACCGGTGTCGCGGTATCCGTGGTGGAATAGGGGAATGTTGCACCGAACCGCCCCCGAGCACCTTTTCGTTTTATCGCCGGACGGCGTGCAGCTGGCCACCTACGAGCTCGGCGACCCCGAGCTCCCGACAGTATTCGTGGTACACGGCTTCGCCTCCAGCGCGATCGCCAACTGGCACGCCACCGGGTGGACCCGCGACCTGGTCCGGGCGGGCTTTCACGTGATTGGCATCGACCAGCGCGGCCACGGAGCAAGCGATAAACCGCACTCCCCTGACGCCTACACGATGGAACTGCTCGTCGCCGACGTTGAAGCAGTACTCGACGCGTACCTGCTTACCGAGGTGCGTTACGTCGGCTACTCACTCGGTGCCCGGGTCGGCTGGCAGGCCTCCCGCGATCTTGGCGGCCGCATCACTCACGCCGTTCTCGGCGGCATCCCCGACGGTGACCCGCTCAAACGCTTTCAGATAGCGGATGCCCGCGCCCACCTCGAACACGGCGCCGACGTCACCGACCGCCTCACCGGCACCTACCTCAAGATGGCGAAGTCACTGCCGGGCAACGATCTTACGGCGCTCGTCGCCCTGGTTGAAGGCATGCGCGGCGGCCCGCAGCCCGGCCGCGAGAATGCCCCGGAGCAGCCACTGCTGTTCGCGACCGGCAGCGAGGACAGCATTCTGGACGCTTCGCGGGCACTGGCTGAGGCCGCGCCGCACGGCAGTTTCTTCGAGATCCCCGGGCGCAACCACTTCAATGCACCCACCTCGCGGCCCTTCCGCGAGACGGCGATTGCCTTCTTGACGGCTTAGCCGAGCGAGACTGTTCCGTCGTCGTCAACGTGCCAGCCCGGGTTGTGCGCGATCTCCCAGATGACACCGTTCGGGTCGGCGACCTGGCCGTGAAAGATGCCGCCAAACGCGCCGTCCTGGGCCGGTTTCAGCACCGTACCGCCGGCGGCCGCCATTGCCGCAACCGTCGTGGTGACTTCGTCCCGGCTCGCAACGTTGTGCGAGAGGGTAACGCCGGTCGCGCCGGTCGTCGTGTGTTCAAGCTGCAGGTCCGCGTCGAATTTCTCGGCCTCGAACAACCCGAGCATCAAGCCGGGTCCGACCTGGAAGAACACGATCTCACCGGGAACGTCCATGAGCGGCGCCCAGCCGAGGCCGTCGCGATAAAACCTGCGCACCGCCTCGAGGTCGCTCGTGGCCAGGGTGATGAAGTGCACTCGTTGTTCCATAAGGCGATTCTCCCAGAAGAGACTGTGGATTAAAAATACACCCGAACTGACCCCGGGGAGTAACCGTCGCCGAGCGTTTCCCGACCGGTCCGATGCCGGCTTTATCGACCGCCGCCACGTCGAAGGTTTACGCGGTACCGTTCCCGAGTCCGCCACCACCACCGATTGCGTCCGACCGACCACGAGTTTGGTCGTCGCCAACTTTCCGCCCGTGTAGGCACACACCCGATAGCCGAGAATAGCTGCTCTGCCGTTGGTGGGCGCCGTCCAGCGCACCGGAGCGGATGCCTTTTCCGTGATCGGTCGTCCGACCGTCACGGCCCCCGGTACCGTGCGAACGGGCGCATACACGGCGACCTAGTCGGCGTCTCCCACGCCGCCGAACAAGACGCCAGTTGTCATGGTCATTGCGATCAACGGTGCTACCCCTGGCTGTTTATTGATGTTAGGAGTCGACCCCGCGCGGTCACGAATGGTGAGTCTGAGTTTGCTGCCATCGGCGGACGCTGCATAGGCAAGGGGATGTTGATGAACGAGTCATTGTTCAGGTCTGATCCAAGAACGATCTGTCTCGCCACATCAACATTTCCGCAAGCGAAGCTGAGGGCAGGAGTACGCTCGCCGACACTCGTACCGCGCTCCAGAATCAGATTGGCTTTCAGGCTGTCCCCGGAGGGAAAGCCCACCCGCGGCGGCTGCGCCGATGGTTCGGCCCCGAAAACGCCACCCGGTAGTAACCAGCGGCATGCAGTGGATCACCGTTTTCGTCCGACGGGCCGATCAAGGGCCGATGACCTGGCGTCACGGCGAAGAATCCGGCTGACAGGGCGATAGTGACGCTGCGCTTTTGGGCGTCGAGCGATGCCGTGCCGCCCACTGTGAAGTCTTCGCCGTACAGGCCATACCGCACGGTGCTGATATTGAGTTCGGCGACGTCGGCCGGCAAGAGAAAACGGACGCTCGTGCTGGATATCGACAAACTCATCCGGTGGTCAAGATTGATTGAGTCGTTGTTGATCGATACCGAGTGAGTATGGTGCCGGTAGTGCCCCGTTCGCTCGGCCCAGACCGTTCAGGCGAGCTCGAGCATGCCGTTGCTGAGTGCGGCAGAAAGGCGGATGCTGCGGCCGGCGGCATCCGCTTTAAAGGTCATCAACGAGCCTCTACACCGGGGGCCCCGTCTTCGACTACCGTTGGTATTATGACCGCACCAGACACCACAGCACAGAACGAGGCAGAAACTGCCACTGCAACCAAGACATTTGCCGATCTCGGACTCAATGACGCCATGCTCAAGGCGCTTAAAGTCGTCGGCTACGAAACCCCCTCGGCCATTCAGGCCGCCACTATTCCCCCACTGCTGGAGGGTCGCGACGTTGTCGGACTCGCTCAGACCGGCACCGGCAAGACGGCTGCGTTCGCACTGCCGATTCTGAACCGGCTCGACCTGTCCCAGAAGAACCCGCAGGCACTCGTGCTCGCGCCCACGCGTGAGCTTGCACTGCAGGTCTGTGAGGCGTTTGAGAAATACGCTGCTCACATGCGCGGTGTGCACGTGCTGCCGGTCTATGGCGGACAGGGTTACGGCCAGCAGTTGTCGGCCCTGCGTCGCGGCGTGCACATCGTCGTCGGTACTCCCGGTCGTATCATGGACCACCTCGCCAAGGGCACCCTCGACCTCTCGGAGTTGAAATTTTTAGTACTCGATGAGGCCGACGAGATGCTCAACATGGGCTTCGTCGATGACATCGAGACCATTCTCGCCGACACCCCGGACGACAAGCAGGTCGCCCTGTTCTCGGCCACCATGCCAGCGCAGATTCGCCGCATCTCCAAGAAGTACCTGCACGATCCCGAAGAGATCACGGTCAAGAGCAAGACCACAACGAGCGCGAACACCACCCAGCGCTACCTGATGGTGTCCTACCCGCAGAAGCTGGACGCGCTCACCCGCATTCTCGAGGTCGAGAACTTCGAGGGCATGATCATCTTCGCCCGCACCAAGAACGAGACCGAGTTACTGGCCGAGAAACTGCGTGCGCGCGGCTATTCCGCCATGGCGATCAACGGCGACGTGCAGCAGGTGCAGCGCGAACGCACGATCAACCAGCTCAAAAGCGGCAAGCTCGACATCCTCGTTGCAACGGATGTCGCCGCTCGCGGCCTCGACGTGGAACGCATCAGCCACGTCGTCAACTACGACATTCCGATCGATACCGAGTCCTATGTGCACCGCATCGGCCGTACCGGCCGCGCCGGCCGCTCGGGCGCAGCGATCAGCTTCGTCACGCCGCGCGAGCGTCGACTGCTCTCCGCGATCGAGAAGGCCACCCGCCAGCCGCTGACCCAGATGCAGCTGCCGAGCGTTGAGGACGTCAACGTGACGCGCCTCACCCGCTTCGACGATGCCATCACGGCAGCACTCGACGAGACCGACCGGATCAGCAAGTTCCGCGAAATCATCGCGCACTACGTGTCCCACCACGACGTGCCCGAGGTCGATGTGGCCGCGGCCCTCGCCGTCGTCGGACAGGGCGAGACTCCCCTGCTGCTCTCGGCCGAGGATGTTCGCGCCCAGCAGCGCCTCGAACGCGACGAGCGGGTCGAACGCTCCGAGCAGCGCGGCGATCGGCCAGAGCGCGGCGGTCGGGACCGGTTCAATCGAGACGACCGCGGCAGCCGCAATGACCGCGGTAGCTACGGCGCCCGCGACGACCGGCCCGTGCGCAGTGAACGCCCGGTGCGCTCCAGCGGCAAGCCGATGGCGCAGTACCGCATCGAGGTCGGCAAGCGTCACAAGGTGGAGCCCCGTCAGATCGTCGGCGCGCTCGCTAACGAGGGTGGCCTGAGCCGCGACGACTTCGGCCACATCAAGATTTTGCCGGAATTCTCGCTGGTCGAGCTCCCCGCCGACCTGGCGGGCGACGTGTTCTCCAAGCTGGAGAATACCCGCATCAGCGGCAAGCTGATTGAGCTGCGTGCCGACAAGAGTGGGGCTTCGCGCTCTGCCGAGCAGGGCGACCGCCCGCCGCGCGCTCCGCGCCGCGAATACTAGATCCGCTCACAGCACCCTCGTCGTTTGCGACGGGGGTGCTTTAGTGTGCCTGTGCCTGTGCCTGTGCCTCGTCGATGTCGATGTCGATGTCGAGTTTGTTCGCGAGTACGAAGGACCACCAGAGTGACTCGGCCAGCTTGTGCTTGACCCCGGCGGTCGCGTCTCCGTCGATCGGCCAGATTCCGTCGTGGGCGAGCAACAGCCGCCCGATGTACCCGACGTCATTGGTATAGCCGATCGCCATTTCGTTGAGCGACCAGGTCTTGCCGTTGAATCGCTGTTCGAGTATTTCGTGGAGCGCTTGCACGCTCAGGGCCTCGGTGCTCGCGGCCGATAGGCCCGATTCAGTTATTTTCGTCATGGAGCGACTTTCTCGTGGGCTGTCCAACGTCACGCGAAGCGGCAAGGGGAGCAGCGACATCCATCAGCATCGGCCCAACATCATGCGCCCAACCTTCCGCTCGATCGTGCGCTGCGCAGCAGGGTCAGCGAGAACGGGTGCGGCGGCGTTCGCCCTAGGTCATGGCTGCGAGCGTCGCGGCCGCGCGCGCCATAATGCTGCGTCGCTGCTGGTGGTGCAGTGCGAACCCCGCAGTTCGTCGTCACCGTCGGCGACCGGCGGAGACACGCGCCCGATACGATCGACGGATGCCCTACTCCGTCTCGATCTCGAACGACACGACCCTCCGACTGCTGACCGTGCACGACGTCGCGCCTGTCCTCGATGCCTTTCGGCGCAACCGCAAATACCTGGCACCGTGGGATCCAAAACGCGAAGACACCTTCTTTACGTTGGAGGCCCAAACCAGCATTTTGGGAGGTCGTTTGGCGCAGCTCGCCGTCGGAACCGGCTACCCGCTCGTGATGGTCAAAAAAGACACCGTGGTTGGCCAAGTGACGTTGTCTGGGATCGTGCGCGGCCCCTTTCAGAGCGCGAGCGTGGGGTACTGGGTCGATCAGGATCATGCCGGTCAGGGCCTGGCCACGGCTGCCATGCACGAGCTGGTCTCGCATAGTCGAGACGACCTTGACCTGCATCGCCTCGAGGCCGGAACCCTCCTGCACAACGCTCGCTCGCAGGCCGTGCTGCGCAAGGTCGGTTTCGAACCGATCGGGGTCGCCGAAAAGTATCTCAAGATCGCGGGACGGTGGCAGGACCACCTGCTGTTTCAGCACATTCTGAGCGGGTAGCCCGACGCGAGTTGACGGTCGGAACCGGCAGTGCCATTCGCATCCGCGAAGATTTCCATCTGGTATCCCAAGCAAAATTTGCCTATTCGCTCGTAGTCCCCGCGGTTGCGACAGGCATTGCGCGATAGGCAGCGCGAATCGCAGAACGAAGCGTCTCAGAGCCAGCGCGGAGCGGGGCGAGGCTATATAACAGACAACGTGACGCCGACTCCAATCGGGGAGCAACGATGTGTCGTCCAGCTCGACATCGTCGAGCTCAGCGAGCGTACGAGGGTGCGAGCGAGCGAAGAAGGCTGTGCTGAGGCGCCGCTGCACAAGGTCAGCCTGCAGGGTGGGCTCGGTGGTCAGATCGTGGCGGAGAGCCATGAAGCTCCTTTCGTTAGGGCGAGGGGTTTTTTGAGCCGGCAACGTCCACGATGCCTGGCTCGACGATATCGCGCTCTGCAACCAGGGACGTGGGTTCAAGCCGGGGCGTCGATCCATTCGTGGCCGACCGATTCGAGTTCGGCGCCTCCGGCCGTCACCCCCGCCACGACCGCAGCGAGCCGATCGGCGTTATCATCGGCCAGTCGGAGTACCGCTTCACGCCCGTAGTCCGTGCCGAGCACGAGCACGCCCCGCTGGCGCAGCTCGGCCTCGATGCGACCGGCATCCGCATGGGACAGCGCGAGCGTGAAGAGTTCGCGGCGTTCACGCCCGACGACGAGCCTGCGGGACTGCGCCGCGTCGATCGTGGTCAGCACGGCCTCAGAGTAGGCGCGCACGAGGCCGCCGGCACCAAGCAGCGTGCCCCCGAAATAGCGCGTGACAACGGCCACACAGTCGACGAAACCACGTCCGGTCAATGCCTCAAGCATGGGCCGGCCCGCCGTTCCCGACGGCTCACCGTCATCATTCGACCGACGCACCTGGTCGGTAGCACCGCCCGGACCGAGCACGAACGCCGAGCAATGGTGGCGTGCCTTCCAATGCTCCGAGCGGGCTTCTTCGATGGCAGCGTGCGCAGCATCCTCGGTTTCGGTGCGCACCAGCCGGCAGAGAAACCGAGACCGTTTGACCTCGATCTCAGTGTCAACGCGGCTGCCGACGCCGCCGCGCAGGGTGAGATCAGACATGAGTCCAGTCTCCCGCATCCACGGCCCGCGTCCGGTTTTGAGCGCCACCTCGTCGCGGTCAGCGGCTAACGGCTAACGGCTAACGGCTAACGGCTAACGGCTAACGGCTCAGTGAGCGGATGCCGCTGCCCTCGTTTCCCCGCGACCGACGGTCGCGGGCTCGTCGTGGAGCGGCTCGTTCTTTGGCAAGGCCTCGACCCGCTCGGACCGCACCGCCGCAATACCACCGAGGATCAGCAGCCCGCCGATTAACTGCAGCGGGCTGAGCTGCTCGCCGAGCAGCAGCCAGGCAAACAGTGAGGCGAAGACCACCTCGAGCAGTCCGACGAAGGACGCGAGCCGGGAGCCGAGCACGCCGGCCGCCGTGATTCCGGTGCCGTACGCGACGGCAGTGCTGACGATCACGAGTAGAACCAGAGGCACCCACCACGGTGCCATCGCGCCGAACAGCGGCAGGTCACCAAAGGTCGCCGTGATCGGGAGTAGGCCGGTGGCCCCGAGCAGACCGAGAATAATGCCGCCAACGATCAGACCGAAGGCCGCGAGCGCGGCGGCTGGCAGGTCGCGGTCCGGGCGCGCGGCAATGTAGAAGTAGGCGGCGCAACCGATCGCGGCGAGAAACGCGAACGTGAGGCCGATCGGGTCGACAGCCTGGATCGCTCCGGGCCCGATCACCAGTACAAGGCCACCGACTGCGAGGGCCGAGCCGAGGAACACGGCCGGACTGGGCATCCGCTTGGAAACGGCCCAGGCGACGCCGACCAGAATGAGCGGGGCGAGAAATTCGATGAGCAGTGCGGTCGAGACCGGGATGGTCTGAATGGCGGCGAAGTAGGCGAGTTGGGTGCACGCCACGCCGACGACGCCCATGCCGAGCACCCTCCAGCGCCCGAGCCACAGTGCGCCCCAGCGCCCTCGCAACGCCATGACGGCCAGGGGCAGGAGCACGATTCCGGCGGTGAAGGCGCGAACTGTGACGGCGGCAGCCGGCGACCAACCGGCCTCAAGCAGGGGCTTGACGAGAGCACCGGAGGTGCCGAACGAGACGGCTGAGAGCACCGCGACGGCGAGACCACCGGGGATCGATGACCGGTTCATGGGAAACCCTTCGATCGAGCCTGTCATAGGTTAAACTTACCTTCGCCACTGACGATAAGACCGAACTCACAAGGAGTCAACTTGCATTTTGCCCCTGACATGGAGGAGGCGCTGGAGTTCGTGGTATCGCTTGGCGATACCGACCCCGGTGCATCCCGGAGCGGCCTGGACGAGCTCGAAACGCTCGCCGACCTGGCAGCACTGCTCGCCCCAATTTCGTTCACCGGACGCATCGACGGGGATGACGCCGAACTGCGCGATGTTCGGCAGACCCGTGCCCTGCTACGTCGGGTGTGGACCTTGGGCCGCGACGACGCGGTGATCGAGGTCAACCGAATGCTACGCGAGGCTCGCGCCCTCCCCCAACTCGCGCGTCACGACGTGTCGGACTGGCACCTGCACGCGACCGTGCCAGAAGCGCCGCTCGGCGAGCGCATGCGCGTCGAGGCGGCGTTGGCGTTGATCGACGTGATCCGGAGTAACGAAATGAGCCGCCTGCGACTCTGCGAAGCGGATTCCTGCACCGGCCTGGTCCTCGACCTGTCCCGCAATGGGTCCAAGCGTTTCTGTAGTGTGCGCTGTGGCAACCGCATGAACATGATCGCCTTCCGCGAGCGAAAAGCCGGTGAGACTATTCCGCCTCGGCCGGCACACGAATGACGACGTTGCCGATCTTCTGACCGGACGTGACGTAGGCATACGCCTCTCGAATTTGCTCGAGTGGGTAGCTGCGGTCGATCAGCGGCCGAAAATCACCCGTCTCGACCAGCCCCTTCAGGAACAAAACGTCTTCTCGAGTGTCTTTGGGAATGGGAAACAGCACGCGTTTCCTGCGCAGCAGCGGCGTCGTCAGCGCCAGAAGCGGATTCTGCCAGCCGACGCCGAGTTCCGAAGAAACGTAGATTCCGCCCGGCACCAACAACCGGCGGCAGCGCCCGAAGGAGCTCTTGCCGACCGCGTCGACCACGACGTCAAACACGTCATCGAGGGCCGTGAAATCTTCCCGGGTGTAGTCCACGACCCGCTCGGCGCCGAGCGATTTCAGCGTTGACAGGTGTTCGGTGGCGCAGACCGCCGTGACCCGAACACCGTAGTGCACGAACAACTGCACAGCGGCGGAGCCGATGCCGCCGGTACCCCCATTGACCAGCACCTTCTGGCCCGGCGTGACGTTCACCGCGCGAATCATATTGAGCGCATAGTGAGCACCCTCAACGATCGGTGCTGCCTCCTCGAACGACAGCCCAGCCGGAATCTCGGCCACGAGCCCGGTTTCGGCAATCGTGACGTATTCAGCGTGCCCGCCGAATTTCACGCCGTCGTAGCCGAACACGCGTTGGCCGACCGTGAACGAGCTGACACCGGCACCGACCTGCTCGACCCAGCCGGCGAATTCGCAGCCCAGGATGGTTGCCCGCGGCACTCGCAGCCCGCTGAACAAACGCACCACGCGAGGCTTACCGCTGAGAAATCCGCAGTCCGTACGGTTGACCGTGCTAGTAACTACTCGCACGAGCAGTTCGCCGGCCTGCGCGACCGGCACCGGCGCATCCTCTATTTCTACGACGCCCGGCGGCCCATAGTGGCGGTACACGACAGCTCTCATGCGGCACAGCGTACCCGCCTGCGGCGAATCGCTCCCGAGTATTCTCGGGAGCGATTCGCCCGGCACGTCGCTACGCCCGCACCTTCTCGGCGAGCAGGCTGTCGATCTGCCCCATCGCCTCGCGCATACCCTCCTCCATGCCCATTTCCATCATCTTCTGGAGCTGATCGGCGCTCTCGAAGGTACTGAAGATCGTCATGCGCGTTCGCGCGTCAAATTGCTCCAGGGTGACCACCGCGTGGGTTGCCCCCAGGTCGCCCGTGGGCTCACCGTTGTCATCGGCGAAACCATCGTCGAACTCCAGCCGTTCCGGCGAGTGGATGGCAGTGGTCACCCACCAGCCACGCGCCCTCTCACCGTCTGGTCCGGTCATGTAGTAGCGCGACTTCCCGCCGGGAACGAAGTCGTGGCGATCGAAGGTGGCCGGCCAGATAGGCGGCCCCCACCAACGCTCAAGCTGGCGCGGATCTTCCCAAAGTTGCCACACCCGTTCGACGCTCGCGTCGAACTCGGCCACAAAGGTGAGGGTCAGTGCCTCAGGATCTGTGTGTGAACTAACGACGGTCATGAATCTTCTCCTTCTTTTTTTGGCGAGACATCTCGGGACAAGATGTCTCTCATGCGCTGGGCGCGATACCGCCACAGTTCTTCATAGTGCTGCAGCAGCAGGGTTGCCTTGCGCATCGTTTCGG
Source organism: Cryobacterium sp. Y62 (assembly GCF_002929785.1). NCBI lineage: Bacteria > Bacillati > Actinomycetota > Actinomycetes > Micrococcales > Microbacteriaceae > Cryobacterium > Cryobacterium sp. Y62. The sequence continues at coordinate 23,428 of NZ_PJJK01000091.1, forward strand.
GGTTACCGTGCACCAGCTGCTCCCGTCCGCGGCGTTCTTTCACGACGAGATGCGCCCGCTCCAACACGGCCACGTGCTTCTGCACCGCCGCGAAGCTCATGGCATAGCTCGCGGCGAGCGTCGACACCGACTGCTCGCGCTGCACGACCCGCATCATGATGTCGCGACGCGTGGCATCGGCGAGCGCATGAAAAATGCGATCCGTCTCGTCACTCACTGTTTCATATACAACCATTTGGTTGTACTCTAGGCCGACACCAACGAGCGCACAAGGCGATCGTCAAGTTCGATTCAATTCACATCACAAATGTCGAGCGGTTACTACTAGTCGATAGTCGCGATCACGTCCGTTGCTCCGCGCTGCTCGCCTGGCTTGAGATCCTTTGAAGCGAAAGCCAAAGCGGCCGCAATGCGGTGCTCGTCATTTCGCGATGCCTGGTCACGACACTTCCACAGTACAAAAATCTGCCAACCGAGAGCAGCAATCGCCGCGAGCGTAAACCACACGTAGTTCCACGACGGTAACGGTAAAGCGCCTGCCCCATTGGCTGTCTGAGGATGATGTCGTAGGTCACAGTGGCTACCGCCGCCAGCCAAACGGCCGTCCGGGCTGCCCCGAGCCCGTGCCGGCGCAGGACAGGCAGGTTTGGCAACCGGCGCAGCATGAGCAGTCGGCAGCGCCGACTTTCGTGCTTACCCGGGCGGGAGTGCCGCACGCTGCAATCGCATTTGGGCACTCAAGATGCAGTGATTTTCCAGACCCGGCCCGCCCGCGTCGTGGCGGCCACGGTCCCTCGAGCTCCGGCCGACCGTTGTGAAATGGTGAGCGTCTTCTGCCCTCGAAACATTTCTTTGGGTATTCTTTGGCGGATTTCGCCGACTTAGTGCTTGTAAGCATGATTTTTCCTCGGGAATGTCAGTGGTTGGGTGTTGGGTTGAATCATGAGCAACATGGCAGTGGAACTCACCCGGGCGGCGGCCACAGTGGCCGCGCTCGGTGGCTCCTGTGCTGAGTTCGCTGGTCTGTCTGAGGCAGAGGTGCTGGCGGCGCGTGGTTCGATCGCTGACCTGCTGCGACTGAGTAACACTGCGGCGGCGTTGCTGGCGGGCACGATTGCGCAGCGGTCCCGGCCGGAGCTGGGCCAGTCGGGTTTGGCGGCGCGGCATGGGTTTGGCAACCCGACGCTGATGGTGCAGGAGGCCACCGGGCTCAGCCGAGTTGAGGCCGGCCGGCTGGTAGCCGTCGGAGTACTGATGGGCGACACCGAAACTGCTGAACGCCGCGCGGCAGACGTTGCTCGGGACGTGGAGCGAACTGCCCGAGCTGCTGAAGAGGCTGCAGCGGAGGCTGAGCGGGAGGCTGCTCGCGAGGCGGAGCGGGCGGCGGTCTGGGCGGTGCTTCACCCGGATCTGCCACCGCTGCCCGTCTTCGTTTCCCGCCCCGTGCTGCCGATCGAACCGATCATCGCGCCAGTACCGGTGGTGGTGCCGTGGCAGGCGCCAATCGTGCACGCCGTCACTGCCGGCACGTTCTCGCCCGGCGTCGGCGACGCCCTGTTGCGGGGGCTGGGCACCTTAGATCAGGCGATCACTGCCGAGAAGCTTGCCGCCGCGCTGCGCGTGTTGCTGGTCGAGGCTTCAGGGATGAACACCGAGCAGGCCTACAAACGGGCCAGGCGCATGCGGGACGACCTGGACGCGGCGGGCATTCTGGCGCGGGAGAAGCAGGCTCGCGATGACACGACCTGGTCGCTGTGGCGGCGCGCCGACGGCATGGTGACGTTGCACGCGCTCTTTCCGCCGGAGCAGGGGGAAATGTGGATGGCAACCTACGACGCGCTGACCAGTCCGCGTCGCGGCGGGGTACGGTTCGTCGACCCAGAACGAGCCGCCTGGGCGCAGAGTGTGAAGGACGACCCGCGCACCCTCGACCAGATCGCCGCGGATTCCTTCACTCAGCTGCTCAAGCTCGGCGCCGACGCCGACCCGAACACTCTGTTCGGCGGTCGCCGCCCAGTGGTGCAGGTCATCGTCACCGAACACGATCGCCCCACCACCCTCCCCGACCCCTCTTTCTTCCCCGCCCCCTTTTCCTTCCCCACCCCCAGTGATGACCCCAGCACGCCAGCCCCCGAAACGGCGACCGATGAAGGCCTGCAGGCTGCCGAGACCGTCGAGAGTGGCGAACCGGATGGCCTTACTGGGACCAACAGGAAAGCGCCGAGCAACGGCCAGACGGGCCGCGAATTGAGCCGAATGACGGGCGAACCGACCAACAGACTGACCGGCGACCTGGCGGGCGGGCGGATGGTCGAGCGGATGGGCGGGCCGACAACAGCGGTGACCACGGACGCCACACCCAACTCGTCATTTGGATATATCGAAGGCAACCCCGCACCGGTGTCGGCGGAAACGATCGACCGGCACCTCTGCGACACCGGCTACCTCGGCATCCTGTTCGACCAAACCGGACAACCCCTCAACGTCGGGCGCGACCAACGCCTCTTCAATCGTGAGCAACGCCGCGCCCTCGCCGTGCGCGACGGAGGATGCCGCTGGCCCGGCTGCGACAAGCCACCCGCCTGGACCGAAACGCACCACATCGAAAATTGGATTGACCGGGGACTTTCCGACATTGACCATGCCATTCTTCTTTGCAGTCTGCATCACATGCTGCTCCATAACCGGCATTGGAAGATCTGGTTTAGCGACTCTTTATATTGGCTGCAACCACCAATCGAAATCGACCCCGAACGGACACTGATCGCCCTACCCAGCAAGAACCCGCTCGTGAACAAATCTTTCCACCCTGACCCGCCGACATCCACTCGGATCGTGCCGGGCACCGTTGACAGTCACGAGCCGCGAAATGGCGATCTCGACCGCCTTGATGGAAACGACCCGACACCGGGCCACCCGTACCGCGACTACCACAACTAGCCGCTCGCCCGAACGGCGTGCCTGTGGCGGGCACCGCAGTCGGCTACGCGTAAGGAGATGGGCACGACCCGATATTGGGTCAGTGCGCCACCGCTGCAAGAGTGGCTCCGGCATCGCTGATGAGCAGGTACAGAGAGTGGAGAACTCGCGATAGGGGCACGAATCCGAACTTGCCGTAGAAGCTTTCTGCGGCTTCATTCAACGCGTGCACGAGCAGCGCGCGCGCCGAGCGACTAACTACGTGGGCGCAACCGCACTGTGGGGAGAATTGGCGGCGGGATCGGGGCGGGCTCGCCCGCGGGAAAGGTACCAAATCGCGGGTCAACGAGGTCACCGTCGGCCGCACCGATCTCGGCCTGCCACTGGGTTCGGTAGCTGACGATTTCTTCGTGGCTGCGGCCGACGAAGTTTTACCACATCAGAATCTGTTCACCGAGTGGTTCGCCACCGATGAGCAGCAGACGCACGGGATCGGCTCCAGCGACCAGGGTGAGCGACGACCGACCGCCGGGGTGTAAGCGAGGTGGTCCTTCGCCACACGCGTGCCGACCAGAAAGAGCACCCCCACGTCGACCAGAACGCCATGCTCAAACGCTGGGTCGATCTCGAGGGTGAGCCGCACATCCGCTTCGAGGAGAATTTCGACGCCGTGCAGCTGCCCAACGATGTGGCGTTCTTCAGTTCCAAACGGGCCGGGCAGGCTGGGCGAAACGGCGACACGATCGGTATTCTCGCCTGCGCCAACTTCGAGTGCTCGGCGAACGTGCGCAACCTCCCTTCGGTCGCCTACATTGGCTTCGACGTGGAGGCCGCGCGCCAGCAGCGCATCGAAGCGCTGGGCCAGCATGTGCGCAAGTTCCTCCAAGACGTGCGCGACGGGAGCTAAAAGCCAGCGGATGGTGCAGCATCCGCTTATATGGTGCGGGCGTCAGCGGGGTCTTTCTGGCGGCGGCTGGCCAGAAGGAGCGGCAGACCGATGAGTTCGACCACGGCGCCGATCACGAGCGAGGTGCCGTAGCCCTGCAGGTCGGCCGCGCGACCGAGGGCCGGCTGGATGAACACTCCACCAAGGCTGCCGAACAGCGAGTCGAACGACAGCACGGTCGCGCGCTGCTTTGACGGGATCATGTCGTTGAGATACGCCTGCCGCACCGGCCCGACGACGGCGAACACGAAGCCCCAGACCACGAGCAGAACGATGGCCAGCCAGAACAAGCTGTTCAGGCCGAGGGCCACGAGCGTGCCGATACTGATGATTACCGCTACCAACACCACGCTGGTGCGTTTGGCGAACAGTGAGCGGATGCGCGGCGCCAGCAGTCCGCCCGCCACCTGCGCCAGGGACAGCACGGCCGCGGCCAACCCGGCAATGGAATACGCGGTCGGGTCGCCGTACAACTCGAGTAGGTAGGGCTGCAGCGCGTAGAAGGCATAGCTTCCGACACCGCCGACGAACGGCGCCGAGAGGATCATATAGCGCACCGAACGCCTTTTCAGGCCGTGCTCGATCGACTGACTGAGCACGTTGCGGATCGCTTTCAGTGGGCCGGCGGAGCGATCCGGAGTAAAACCGAGGTCTTTCATAACAATGAACGCGAACACGAACATCAGCATGAGCACCCCGGCACGCACCAGGAACGGCATACCCAGGTCTGTCACCTGGGCGATCACCCCGCCGAGCACGGAGCCGGAGAACATGGCGATTCCGGTCACCACGAGGCCCCGGCCAAACACGGCCTCGAGGCTGCCGGTGTACCCGGTCGCGGCGAGGGCATCAACCAGCCAGGCTTCGACGGCGCCGGAGAAAAAGGTGAAGCCGAGTCCGAGCAGCACCGACACGAGCGCCCACCAGACGAACGGCGCCTGCCAGAGCCACAGCATCCAGTACAGCCCGGTCGTGACCGACAGGGTGATGGTGCCGAGCAGATAGGACGCCTTGCGCCCGACCGTGTCGGCGACCACCCCGGTCGGAATCTCGAAGATCACCATGCCCACGGTGAAGAACGCGTTGGCGGCAAAGGCCTCGAAGTTCGACAGTCCAGCGTCGAGCAGAAACAGCGTGTTGATGCCCCAGATGAACGAGGCCGCGAGCGTATTCCCGAGCATCAGGGTGAGGTAGACGCGCTGCACACGCCGGGCCGCCGGGTTCACAACCCGCACCCAACGCTGCATGTATTCACAGAGCAATCATCAACCCACACAGCGCGGATGGCTAGCCAGCTCACGACCTGCAACCGATCGGCCTCGCGTATTTGACCACAGGAATGCTCGACCCGCTGAGAGCGGGTGGATAGCCCGCTATCCGAGGCAGCCGCCGGACAGAGTCCAGGGCGATCGGGCTCGGCGGGAAAGCATCAGAAAGGCAATGGTCTCCATTTCCGAGTCTGAACATCTCCTGGAAATGCTGGATGGAGACATCCGATTCGGTGCAGCGGGTAGCAAACCGATGTCTCACGGCGTGCGATCCATCGCGCAGCGTAATGTGGGTGCAGTCGGCCGCCGTGGGCGTGGAGATGCTTATGCGAGTGTTCCTGTGGTCATTCAGATTCCCGGGTTTCAGGTTTAGCGCCGCGAACCCAGGTCGCGAATGATGAGGAGCGTCCACCGCTCGCCGACGGTAGCGGCGGGCGTCTTCCCCAGACTCAGGCGTTCGTGGGATGCTCGGCCAGGTACGCTGCCGGCCCCTTTTCGAAAGCCACCGGATCCATCCATAGGGCGCTGAACTCGTTGCCGTCGGGGTCCTGAAAGTCGCGCGCGTACATAAAACCGTAGTTCTGGGCCACGCGAGGCTCGGAAGCGCCCGCGGCGAGCGCTTTGTCGAGCATGGCGTCGACGGCTTCGCGGGAGTCCCGGCTGAACGCGGTCTGCGTCATCATCGAGGTACTGGGGTCGGCGATCGGCTTGTCGGTGAAGGTGGCGAAGAAGTCTCTGGTGAGCACCATGAGGTAGAGGTTATCGTCGATCACGATGCAGGCGGCGTTCTCATCGGTGAACGCCGGGTTGATCGTCCAACCGAGCCCCTCGAAGAATGCTTTCGAGCGTTCGAGGTCGCTCGTGGGGAGATTGACGAAGATGCTGGTAACCATGGTGACTCCTTTATCGGTCGAGGGTGGCCCGAAAAAATACGGGCTCATTCCTATGCTTTCAACAACCAGCGCTGTGTCAAGAGTGGAGTTGGTCACCGGGTAAGCCAGCCTTGAACAGATGCTGTCAGGGCGCCTTGTGAATCAACCGATGTCATATATGATTCATAAAGCGATAATAGAACAGTGCGTTCTATTATCGAACGGTGACACAATCGCCACGCGAGACCACACCGAGGAACCACTCCGAGGAACCACACAGAGAAGTGAGGAAGCCGTGCAGTTTCACCACCACGGATACGTGTCCACCGATCCCCGCGTTCAGAACGCCGCCGGGGTCGGCATCGATCGACCCGACGAACTGCCCGACAGCGTCGACGTTCTCATCGTCGGAACGGGCCCGGCCGGCATGATCACGGCCGCCCAACTCTCCCAGTTTCCAGGCATCACGACCCGCATCGTCGAACGCCGCGGCGAGCGCCTGGCGATCGGCCAGGCCGACGGAATCCAGGCCCGCAGCGTCGAAACCTTTCAGGCCTTCGGTTTCGCCGAGCGCATCATCGCCGAGGCCTACCGCATCACCGAGATGGCCTTCTGGAAACCCGACCCCACTAACCCGGCAAACATCATCCGCACGGCCCGTGCTATCGATGACCCCACCGGCATCAGCGAGTTTCCGCACCTCATCGTCAACCAGGCGCGCGTCCTGGACTATTTCGCCGAGGTGATGGCCAATGCGCCCACCCGCATGACACCCGACTTCGGATTCGAGTTTCTCCGCCTGGTAAACACCAATGAAGGTGATTATCCCGTCACCGTGACACTCGTGCATACGACCGGCGAGAAGCAAGGCCAGGAACGCATCGTGCACGCCAAGTACGTCGTCGGCGCCGACGGTGCCCGCAGCGCCGTGCGTGATTCGATCGGCTGCACCCTTGCCGGTGACCAGGCCTTTCACGCCTGGGGCGTCATGGACGTGCTCGCCGTCACCGATTTCCCCGACATTCGCACCAAGTGCGCCATCCAGTCCGGAACCGGCGGCAGCATCCTGCACATTCCGAGGGAGGGCGGCTACCTGTTTCGCATGTACGTCGACCTCGGCGAAGTCGCTCCGGACGACAATGGCGCCGTGCGCCAGACCTCGATGGAGCAGATCATCGCGAAGGCGAACGCCATTCTGCACCCCTACACGCTCGACGTGAAAAACGTCGCCTGGCACAGCGTGTACGAGGTTGCCCACCGGCTCACCGACCGCTTCGACGATGTGCTGTCGGCGGAGATCGGCATCCGCTCGCCGCGTGTTTTCATTCTGGGTGACGCCTGCCACACGCACAGCGCCAAGGCCGGCCAGGGCATGAACGTCTCGATGCAGGACGGCTTCAACCTGGGCTGGAAGCTCGCCTACGTGCTCGACGGGCGTAGCCCCGACAGCCTGCTCGGCACTTACTCGGCAGAACGCCAGGTCATCGCCAAGAACCTGATCGACTTCGACAAGGAGTGGTCTTCGCTCATGGCTGCAAAGCCGGAAGACCTCAAGGTGCCGCTCGAGGAGTTCTACACGCAGACGGCAGAGTTTCCGGCCGGCTTCATGACCCAGTATCCGCCGTCGATGCTGATCGGCGAGGCGACCCACCAGTCGCTCGCGACCGGGTTTCCGATCGGTAAGCGCTTCAAGTCCGCCTCGGTGGTGCGCGTCGGTGACGCCAACCAGGTCGAACTTGGCCACCACCACCGCGCCGACGGCCGCTGGCGCATCTACGCGTTTGCCGACGCCGCCTCCGTTGAACTAGCTACATGGGCAGAGTGGATGCGCACGGCTGGCGACTCGCCGCTGCTCGCCCACACCCCCGCCGGCACGGACATCGACAGCGTCTTCGACATCAAGGTGGTCTACCAGCAGGCCCACGCCGAGGTCGACATCAGCCGGGTTTCCGAGGTTTTCTTACCCAAAACCGGCCCGTTCGGGTTGATCGACTACGAAAAGCTCTATGCCACCGATCCAGAACACGACATCTACTCCCTGCGCGGAATCAGCCGCGACGGTGCCATCGTCGTCGTGCGCCCCGACCAGTACGTCGCGAACGTGCTGCCGCTGACGGCGACCGACGAGCTCGCGGTGTATTTTCGGCAGATGCTGCTCGTGCGGTAGCCGCTTCGAGCGGATGCCGCTGCGTCAAGCGGCAGCTTTCTCTGCGAGCGGATGCCACCGCGTCGCCGGCCTACTCCGCCGACGGCCGCTGGCGGTTCTGCTTCGTGGCTGAGCGCTGCTGTTTGACGGCGAGGTGCCGCCGGGCTGAGCCTTTGGTGGGTTTGGTCGCGCGGCGGGCGGGTGGTTTCGCAGCCAGCCCCGCGGCCACCAGGTCGGCGAGCTTCCGCAGGGCGATCTCGCGGTTGCGCAGCTGGGAACGCTGCTCGCTCGCGGCGATGGTGACCACCCCGGAAACGAGACGGTGCCCGAGGCGAGTTTGCAGCAGCATCCGCTCGTCATCGGAAAGAACGGTCGATTCGGCCACGTTCCAGGACAGCTCGACGCGACTGTCGGAGGTGTTGACGTGCTGGCCGCCCGGGCCTGACGACCGCGAGAAGCGCCAGCCCAGTTCGCGCTCGGGAATGGTGAGCGCCGGCGACACCTCAAGATCCATGCGTCAAGCGTCCCACAGATGACTCAGAACAGGGGCCAGGGTACGGCGGGCATGTCGCCGCTCGGGGCGGGGAACTCACCCTCGGACCGCAACCGGCCGCAGCGTTCGGCGAGCGCCGCGACTTCTTCGGGGCGGAGCAGGCCGGCGAGGGTGTTGCCGAGCTCAGCAGACAGGCCAGCGGTGACGCGGTCGATGCCCTCAAGCTCGTCGGCCGTGAGCGCATCACCGAGCCAACCCCACAGCACGGTGCGCAGCTTGTGTTCGACATGGAACGTGAGCCCGTGGTCAACGCCGTGCCGGTGACCGTCGGGCATCGCGAGAATATGGTCGCCCTTGCGATCGGCATTGTTCACGACGATGTCGAACACAGCCATGCGGCGAAGCGCCGCGCTGTCTTCGTGAATGAGGGTGACCATGCGTTCGCGCTCGTCTCTCCCATCGAGTACGTGTCGCCACCCGGCATCCGGAACGGCATCAGCCGCGACGACGTCGACAGCGGCCTGCGCGGCGTCAGACTCTTGCCACAGTTGCACCATGCCTTCGCCCATCGGGCCGTCGCGCAGCCAGGTACGCGGCACGACGTTCCAGCCGAAGACCTGTGAGACCAGGTAGGCGGCTACCTCGCGACTGGCGAGGTTTCCGTCGGGAAAATCCCACAGCGAATGCTCCCCCGCTACCGGTTTGTAGACGACCACCGTGCCGTCGATGCTCCCCAGGAACGTTGCATTCGAGGCCGTCGTGATGCGGCCGGTGAGCTTCAACTCACCATTGACCAGGTCGGGAATCGGCATCAGGCTTCGGGCAGGGTGCAGGTGTGCCCGTCGGCGTCGACGGGGTAACCGCAGAGGGAGCACATCGGTCGCCCGGCGCCGACGACCTCACGCGTGCGTTTCGCGAATGCCCGCGCCGTGCCGACGGGGATGCGCACCAGCAGCATTTCAGCCACGTCTGCCGGATCGAGCAATTCCTCGTCATCGTCGGTGATCGGGTAGGCCTCGATCACGACCTGCACCGTTGAGGGGTCCCAGCCCAGGCTCATCGCCCCGATGCGAAATTCCTCGGCAACGGGTTGCTCAAGCGGGTCGTTGTCGACGAGCTCAATGGGGGTCGTCGTCGGAATACTGAAGGGGTTTCCCTCGAAGGTGATCAACTGGTCGAGGATCTCATCGATCTTCTCGCCGAGCAGCGCCGACTGCTGTTTCTCCAGCGCGATACTCACGATACGGGTGCCACTGCGCACCTGCAGGTAAAACGTGCGCGACCCGGGCAGGCCGACGGTGCCGACGACGACCCGGTCGGGCCAGTCAAACTCATGGACGATTGTAGGCATGTGAATATTTTACGCGTTCGAGGTGCGCGGCGGCTGATGACCGGCTCCACCGCCGACAGCAGCATCCGGTGAGTGGATGCTGTTGGCCAGCCACGATAGATCGCCGCCGTCGGTGTTGGTGGCGTAGACGCTCGGCCGGCCGGAGCCGTAGCGCACGATCGACACCGACCCGGGGCCGACGTTAATGCGTTGGAACAGGTCGAGGTGCATGCCAAGCGCGTCAGCCAAAATGGACTTGATGACGTCGCCGTGGCTGACCGCCACCCACACGGCACCGGGCCCGTGCTGAGCCTCGAAGGCGGCGTCGTGGCGTCGAATCGCGGCCACCGACCGCGCCTGCATCGCCGCCATCGATTCGCCGCCGGGAAAGATCACGGCCGAGGGTTGCGTCTGCACCACCGACCAGAGGTCTTCTTTGGCCAGATCGCTGATGGTCCGGCCCTGCCAGCGGCCGTAATCACACTCGGTGAGATCGTCGTCAATCGGCGTGATCGGGGAACCGCTCTGCTGGTCGAGGATGAGCTGCGCAGTCTGCTGGCAGCGTTCCAAGGGGCTTGAGACCACGCCGACCAGGGGCACCACCGCGAGGCGTTTTCCCGTCAGAGCTGCCTGGTCCTGCCCGATCTTGTCGAGCCGCACTCCGGCTGCCCGCCCGGCGAGTATCCCGGCGGTGTTTGCGGTGGTGCGGCCGTGCCGCACGAGAATGACTGTGGCCATAGGTCTAGCCTAGGCATTCGTTTGACGAGCACTGGACGCGCACTGTCGATCCCCAGGGCTCGCGGTACATGTTTGAGAAGTTCGCCCGGGTTTGAACACGTGCCAGCTTCAGGACCGCCTGCTGCAACACGGCGGCAGAACTCCGTGCTCAGCTGACCGCGCTGCGCAACGGAGGCGTGCGCCCGCTGGCAAACTGCCGCAGGCGACCGTCGATCGGGTCGGTGAAGCGCACCTCGTTCGCCAGCAGTTGCAGGGGCCGGGTGAAATCGTCGCTCGCGATCTCCTGCACGATCGGGTAGATCGGGTCGTCACTGATCGGAATCCGCAGGCGCACCACCACGCTCTGCACGACGTGGCGCCCGCGAGGAATGGTCGAGAGAAAGGCAGGTTTGTCGATCACGACGATGCGATCGTCGCGATAAATCAAGTGAATTGGCCCTGGAACGAATGTCTCCTCGGCCAGATCGCGGTGGAACCAGACGAAGGTGTGCGGCCGGTAGGGGTCACGACCGGCGACCGCGGTGCCGGTCTCGTAGACAAAGCGCCCCTGAGCCAGAAAACCGGCCACGTCCACGAACTCCGACAAGCGTTCGTCCAGCCAGGCACCCATCGTCTTCCGAAGCGGATACTGCGCCCGTTCCGGCGTGCAGACCCACGCGGCCTCGAGGCCGTGACGTTGCGGCAGTGGAGAGCGCGGCGGCATCCATTGATCGTACGTCGCGCCGCCCTTCGTGATTCTTCCGTTGACATCAACGGGAGAATCCAATAGCGTTCTGCGTGAATCCTGCGAAATTCCCTGGAGCGGATATATCGGAAGGGCGTCAGGCTCACTGCCTCGTCCTACTCTCGACTAGCTTCCTTGGCGGCACGCTCTACGCGCAGGACGGACTGATCGATTCTCTCGCCTCCGCCGCACTCACAGCCGCGGCTCTGCACCAGGACTTGCACAAATGCCGACATCAGCTAGCATTCAGGCAACATGCACAAAGGAGAAAAACCTCCTAAAAACTTCTAAAGGAAGTGCGATGCGTAACCCGTTCAAACCCACTGCGGGCGCCCGACCGCCCCTCCTCGTTGGACGCACCGACGCTCTGGAGGGCTTCCGCGAGGGCCTGGAAGACGGCTCCGGTTCACCTGGCCTGCTCACCATCTTCACCGGCCCCCGGGGTATAGGCAAGACCGTCATGCTGTCCGCAGCCGAGGATCTGGCCAAGGAGCACGGTTGGATCGTCATTTCCGAAACCGCCACTCGTGGACTCATGGTGCGACTTGCTGAANACCGCCACTCGTGGACTCATGGTGCGACTTGCTGAAGCAATGATCGCTCACCGTGACGAGCTCGGCGACGGCCCCCCAAACAGACGCATCACCGCGTTTATCGCCGCAGGGTTCGGCCTCACAACCGAGCTGCCCCCGGAGCATCAGGTGGCGTGGCGTGAACTGGCCACCGACCTCCTTCGTGTTCTCGACACTCACGCCACCGGCCTTCTCATCACCATCGATGAGATCCACGCTGTCGATCGTGGCGATCTGCTCGAACTCGCAGCGGTCATCCAACATCTGATCCGGGAAGATCTGCCGATCAGCTTGCTGATGGCGGGAATCCCCAAGGCCGTCAGCGATCTGTTGAACGAGGACGTATCCACGTTCCTGCGTCGAGCGGACCGCATTGACCTGGGTGACGTCCTGCTTTCGGACGTGCGCGCGGCACTGGCTCGCACCTTCATCGACACGGGAATTTCGCTCACCGACACACAGCTCACGCGGGCGGCGGCAGCGACCGAAGGCTACCCGTTTTTGATTCAGCTGGTCGGCCACCAAGTGTGGCGGCGCGCAGTCGACGGCGCTCTGACCGACGAAGCGGTTGACGCCGGCATCGTCGCAGCACGCAATCGACTCGGAACGACCGTCCTCCAAGCATCACTGGCCGATCTATCCGACGTCGACCGAGCGTTTCTTGCGAAAATGGCCGGAAACGATGGACCGGTCGCGCTTGCCCTCATCGCCGACCAACTCGGGCGAACCAAGAAATATGCCGGTGTATACCGCCGCCGGCTCATCGACGCGGGAGTCATCGTTGACGCGGGCTGGGGGCTGATCGATTTTGCGGTACCTCATCTCCGTGCTTACCTTCGCGCCAAGAACGAATAACGGTTGAGGGCTTCCCGTCGCAAACGGCGCACACAGCGAGTCGTGCTTCGGGTGCAGTTCTGCAGGAAGTTCGCGGATGCCCGCTTTGTCCAGCTCTTATGACGACGAAGAGGCTGGCAAATCGGCGTGTGCGGGGCATCCTCGTCATCGGTGAAAGCAGGCCGGTTCCACTCTGGCGGCCGCAGCAAGGTTGACTCGGGTCAGGCCGCGAATATGGCGTGCATCACGGACCCGCTGGGCAAGGTCGACTCGGGTATTGCAAAGCTGCTGACGCTTGGCGGCCTGGGAATCTGGTGGTTCGTCGACCTGAACATCGTTCTCGCCCAGGGCCGACACCGTGCAATCCGGGGCAGACGATACCTTCGGCACGTTCGCGGTCGTATCGCCGGCCGGGGCCGGCGATAACCTCGTCATCGTGCCCACCGGAGCCACCGCCAGGATCGTCACCGCCACCCACGACGGCTCGGCGGTCTTTTCGATCATCGAAGAGACCGCCGAGCTCTTTAGCATGGGGATGCTCGTGAACGAGATCGGGGGCGTACTCGGGCACAGTGCTGCTCAGCTTCGTCGAGCGGAGCGGGCGGTCGGTTTTAGAAGGAGACCCCGCAGACCAGCGCCGCATTGGCGAACGGCGTTGCCTCCCCCGTGCGAATGAACAGCTTCGCCGACGCGGAGAATGCTTTCAACTCTGCGTGGCTGATGTATTCGATTTCGTTGAAACGCTCGGCCAGCCAAGCTCCAGCGGGGGCGGTCTTTGCTTCCTCCGCCGCGACGCAACCCTGAAACAGCATCTCATCGAGCAGTGCGTCCAGAACCTGTTCGAACCGCGGGATACCGTGCACCACAGCAAGGTCGATCACGGGAACCCCCTGCGGGATCGGCATGCCACAGTCCGCGAGCAGAACGATATCTGTATGACCGAGCCGGGCCAGTGCACCCGACAGCTCGGCGTTCAGGATGCCTCTCCTTTTCATGCGTTCACCGTCGGCAGCACGTCGGCCAGTGTGGGATATGAGGTCTGGGTTCCACGGCTCTGCACCGCAAACGCCCCGACTCGTACGGCCAGGCGAACGGCCTGAGGCAGGCTCACCCCGGCAGCCAGCTGGGCGCTGAGCGCTCCCACGAATGCATCGCCGGCCCCCGCACTGTCGACGGCGACGACCGTCGGCGATGCCACAATGTTGGTACCATCCCGATCAGCACAGATGGCTCCCTTGGCGCCGCGCGTCAGCACAACGGATGCGACGCCCGACCCCAGCAGTCGGCTCACCAGCTTGGCCTCCTCGGTGGGGACAGCGCGATGCGGTTCTAATTGTGCGAGCACGAGGGCAGCCTCGTGCTCGTTGACGACCAGCGGGTCGGCGCGCCGGATCGTCGCAGCATCCAATTCGATCACGGGAGCCAGATTCAGCACCACCCGTCCCGTTGCCAACCGCGCCGCCTGCGCGATTCCCTCGGCGGGAATCTCACCTTGGAGCACCACTACAGAAGCAGCAGCGATGATGCCCGCGTTGGACTGAACAGCCTGTGCACCCATCAGAGCGTTGGCGCCAGGAATGACCACAATCGTGTTTTCGCCGTCATCATCCACGCTGACCAGGGCCAGCCCAGTGGGTTCACCGACCGTTCGCACGGCCGACTGGTCGACACCCACATCGGTCAGGATCGCGGTCGCGACGTCGGCCTGCAAATCCCGACCGACTGCTCCAACCATGCGCACACTGGCTCCGAGCCGGGCCGCGGCCACGGCTTGGTTGGCCCCCTTACCGCCGGGTAAGTATTCCATCGACGTTCCGATGAGCGTCTCTCCCGGCTTCGGGTGGCGCTGCACGCGGATCAGCTGATCGACGTTGATGGATCCAACGACGACGACCGAACCGTGCGCGCTGGTGCTAGTGCTGGCGGGTGAGATGAGGGCACTCCTGGCGAGGTGACTCACTTGGCGAAGTCGCCGACATTCGTCTTGGTGACGGAGACGACCTCGACCGGAACGGTCTTCGCGATCGTCTCGCCCTTGATGGCCTTGATGGCGAATTCAATGGCGAGCTTGCCGAGTTCGGCCGGCTGCTGGGCGATGGTGGCGACGAGGGTACCGGCCTCGACGGCGTCGAGTCCGTCGGTGGTGCCGTCGAAGCCGACGACAAAGACCTCAGAGCCGGCCCGTGCGCCCAACGCCTGGATGGCGCCGAGGGCCATCTCATCGTTCTCCGCGAAGAGACCGGTGACACCCGGGTTGGCCTGCAGCAGGTTGGTCGTGACATCGAGCGCGGCGGCGCGGTCGAAGTTGGCCGTCTGCGTGGCGACCACGGTGATGTCGGGGTATGCCTGCATGCCCTCGTCGAAGCCGGCGCCGCGCTCCCGACTGGCTGACGTTCCGGCTACCCCCTGCAGGTGGATGACCGTGCCCGTTTCGCCCATGGCTTTGGCGAGTTCATCGGCCGCCTGACGGCCGCCGGCCACGTTGTCGCTGGCGACGAGTGATGCCAGGTCGACGTCGGTGACGGTGCGGTCAACTCCGATGACGGGAATTCCGGCACCAATCAAGGCCTCCACTGCCGAGGCGGCGGCATCCGAGTCCACCGGATTTACGATGACGGCCTTGGCACCGCTGGAGGCGGCCGTAGCGAGCTGGTTGGCCTGCGTGGCAGAGTCGTTCTGCGCGTCAACGATGCTCAGCTCCACTCCGGCTTCCTTGGCTGCCGCCTCTGCACCGTCGCGCAGTTCCACGAAGAACGGGTTGTTCAGGGTGGAAATGGCCATCACGATTTTGTCGCCGGAGGCCTCTGCGCCGCCGCCGCGGCCACAGGCAGTGGTTCCGACCAGGATCAAGGCGGCCGTAGCGGTCAATGCCGCGATTTTGAGGAACGGGGATGACTTCATTGTGTTTCCTTTGAGTGAGATGGAGTGGAAATGATGAAAAGTTGCCAGCAGCCGACGAGTCAGCTATTGCGGGTCTTGCGACGAAGCACGTCGATGCCCACTGCGAGGGCGATCACGAGGCCGATGACGACCTGTTGCCAGAATGAAGTGACATTGAGCAGGTTCAGGCCATTGCGGATAACGACCAGGACCAGAGCCCCCACGAGGGTGCCCGAGATTCGGCCGAGACCACCGGAGAGCGAGGCGCCACCGATTACGACGGCCGCAATGGCGTCGAGTTCATAACCGGCCGCCGCCTGGGGCTGCGCGGAATCGAGGCGCCCGGCGAGCAGCAGTCCGGCGAGGGCAGCGAAGAGTCCGGCCAGGGCAAAGACGGTGACAAGGATGCGCTTGACCGGCAGACCCGATAGCCGTGCGGCTTCTGCGTTTCCGCCGACGGCGTACATCGAACGACCGATCACGGTGCGGTTGAGCAGGAACGACGCGGCCAGGGCAGCGATCACGAGAATGACGATCGGCATCGGCACCGGTCCCAGGTTGCCGCCGAGAAAGGAAACCTCGGGCGCGGTCTTGATCGGCCGGCCATCGGAGATGACCAGGGTCAGTCCGCGGGCAACGCTGAGCATTGCGAGGGTGGCGATGAAGGACGGCAGCTTTCCATAGGCGTTCGCCAAACCGTTGATTACTCCGGCCAGCGCTCCGACTACCAGACCGCCTACGAGAGCGAGCCAGCCGGGGAGGCCAGCACTGGCGAACATCCAACCGGAGGACATAGCCGACAGAGCCGCCACACTTCCGACGGACAGGTCGATGCCGCCAGCCACGATGACGAAGGTCATCCCGAAGGCCAGCACGGCAACAGTGGATACTTGGATACCGATGTTGAGCAGGTTCGGCCCCGTCAGAAAGTCCGGGGTTGCGATGAACAGGGCGAGGCAGAGAACAACAAGGCCGACCAGGGCGCCGTTGTTGGCGAGGAACTTCTTGTAGTCGACGCCGCGTCGCCGCGTCGGCAGGGTGGTGGTGGACATGAGGTGCTTCCCTATCTCTGTTCGTGCTTCTCGTCGACATCGCGGGCGGCGAGTGTCATAACTGCGTCTTGGGTAGCCTCTGCGGAACTGAGCTCGCCAGCCAGCCGGCCGTCGCGCATCACCAGGATGCGATCGCTCATGCCGAGAATCTCGGGCAGTTCGCTGGAGACCATGAGAATCGCTCCCCCGGCCGCGGTAATCGTGTTCATCAATTCGTAGATCTCGACCTTGGCTCCCACATCCACGCCGCGAGTGGGTTCGTCGAGCAGCAGGACCGTGGAGGCGGCGATGATCCAGCGGCCGAACACGGCCTTCTGCTGGTTCCCTCCGGAGAGTGCGCCGATGGGCTGGTCGATCGTGTGCATGCGGATGCGAAGTCTCTTCGCTACCTCGGTTGCCCGCCTGCGTTGACCGGCAAAATCAACCAGTCCCAGCTTCGCGGTAGACGCAAGGGTTGCGTAGCCAAGGTTGTTATTGACGGACGCGTCGAGCACCAACCCCTGTCCCTTGCGGTCCTCCGGTACGTGCCCGATGCCCGCGGCGATGGCGGCCTTGATATCGCCCTTCGGTAGGTTCTGGCCGCGCACGGCCACCGTGCCGGAAGTGTACCGATCTGCGCCCGCGATGGCCCGGATGAGTTCGGTACGTCCGGCGCCGACCAGACCCGCGATGCCGAGTACCTCGCCCGCCTTGACGGTGAAACTGATGTTGCTGAATAGTCCGGTCGAGGTGAGGTTCTCTACGGTGAGCACTTCCACGGCCTGACTCAGATTTTCGGACACTCTGGGGAACTGGTCCTCAATGCCGCGGCCGACCATTAGCTTGACGAGCTCGTCTTCGGATGTCGAAGCCGGAACCTCTCCGATAAATTCGCCGTCGCGCAGTACTGTGACGGTGTCTCCGACCTCGGCGATCTCGTCGAGGTGGTGGCTGATGAACAGCATGCCGACGCCTCGCTGGCGTAGGTCGGCCATGACAGCGAACAGGTTTTCGGTTTCGTGGCGCGTCAGCGCCGCGGTGGGCTCGTCGAGTATCAAAATGCGGGCGTTGATGCTCAGCGCCTTGGCGATCTCGACCAGCTGCTGCCGGGCGATGCCCAGGTCTCCGACCAGGGCATCGACGTCGATATCCAACCCGATCAGGGCTAGAGCGGCACGGGCCTGCTGGCGTAAGGCCCGGCGGTCTACGAGACCGTGCTTAGTCGGCATCCGCCCGAGCATGACGTTTTCGGCAATGCTCATGCTGGGAACAAGGTTCAGTTCCTGATGAATCGTGGCGATGCCCAGCGCCTCCGCCGCGCGAGTGTTCGGCAGGGTAACCGTATTTCCATCAACGACGATGTGGCCGGAGTCCGGCTGGTAAACGCCCGCCATCATCTTGATCAGCGTGGACTTGCCAGCGCCGTTCTCCCCGAGCAACACCTGAACCTGGCCGGGATACACACTGACCGTGACATCGTTGATGACCGTGACCGACCCAAAGACCTTTCCTACATTCTGCAAGGTCAGCAGTGGTTGTTGAGTCATGTCAGTTCTTCCTTCGGCTGGATGCGGGCAGGATGGGCACCGACGACGAGGCCCTGATGACGAGTTCGCTGGGGAGAACCACCGATTGGGGGGTTTGCCCGGCGATGACCTCAAGTAAAAGGTCGAAGGCGATCCGGCCCATGTCCTCCACGCTGTGAGAGATGACGCTGAGGGCCGGGTCGAGTAGGGCGAACCACTCGATGTCATCGAAGGCAACCAGGGCGATGTCCGTGCCGATGCGCAAACCGAGTTTGTGCAGGATGGCGATCGCGCCGACGGCCATCAGGCTGTCCGCGGCAAGCAACGCCGTGGGTGGGTCGTTCAGTTCGAGCAGAACGTGCACGCCCGCCGAGCCGCTCGCCGCCTGAAAGTCACCGAAGTAGACCAGGTCAAGGTCTTGACTGAGACCGGCGTCGGTCACAGCCGCAGCGAAGGCTGCGTACCGGTCGCGTCCGGTCGAGGTCGCCTGCGGACCGGAGATATACCCGATCCTGGTGTGCCCGAGGGAGGCGAGGTGTTCTACGGTCTGACGAATGCCTACTGCGCTGTCGGTGGTTACGGTCGGCACGTCGATGCCGTCGACTGTGCGGTCTACGAAGACGGTGGGAACTTCGCGCTCGATCAGGGAACGGATGCTGCCGCCACCGTCGCCAAGTGGCGCCACGATGATGCCGTCCACCCGCCGAGAGATCAGCGTCTCCAGGTACCGGTCCTGCTGTTCCTTCTGCTCGTTGGCATTGCCGAGCAGGGTGACATAGCCCTCGGAGAGGGCTGCTTGCTCAACAGTATGGGCGAGGTCGGCGAAGAACGGGTTGCGCACGTCTGGTACCAGCAGGCCGATGGAATCGCTCCGGGTCGAGCGCAGGGCCCTGGCCTGCGCGTTGGGCCGGTAGTCCAGCTCGATGGCTGCCGCTGCGACCTTGTCCCGAGCCTGGGGAGAGGTGGCGGGATTACCAGAGAGTACGCGGGACGCGGTGGCTGCAGAAACGCCAGCGAGCGCGGCCACATCCTTAATTGTGATGTCCACCATCTCTTTCACCTCATCGTGGTCGTGGAATCGATTCCATGGAATCGATTCCATACTAGATCGCGGAGTGAACGTGTGTCAACGTGACCCGCCAAACTGGACTTGATCCTCAAGCGTGCTTGAGACGGCACCTAGATCTTGGGTCTGCGGAATCTACGGATGGTTCCCTGAACCACGTCAAGAAAAATGGGGTCTCGGCTGGTTAGTGTTAGTGCTATTTCGCGTCGTCGTGGCACGCACGCGAGAAGCCCGCCCGTGTGTGAACACGGGCGGGCTTCTTAAACACGTGCTGTGAGGTGCTCGCGGTCGATTACGTCAAACTGACGCCGATTAGTCGGCGCTGATCTGCAGGCGAAACTGGTCGCGCTTCGCGTGCAAATTCCAGAGGTGCTCGGCCAGCTTTGCCGGGTCCTTTTCGGGGTGGCCAGCAATGATGCCACCGCCGATGATGAGCTGGGACACCTGGATACCCTCTTCACCAAGAACCTCATTCAACAGCTGCGCGTAGGCGGCCTGTCCGGCAAAGGCAATGGATGTACCCGTCAGACTGCGTACCGGAGTCACTGCGGTGCCGCCGTTGACGAACAGGATGGTGCCCCGGTTCTTTCCCAAGAAACGCATACCGGGTACGACCTGGTGCACCGCCGCGACGGGACCATAAACGGAGAATTCGATCGGTCCGACCAAATCAGCGGGTGTCGTTTCGAGCACGGGACGCATGAAGTCCTTCTGCGGCAGGGGGCTGTACTGCAGCACCTCGATCGCGCCGAGGGTTTCCGCTACCTGCTCGAGCGCTCGCGTGATCGACGGCTGGTCCCGCACGTCGGCGACAAAACCCTTCGCGGTGATTCCCTCTTGGCGCAGTTCTTCAGCCAGGGCATCCACTCGCCCCTGGTTACGCGAAATCAGCGCAACGGTAAATCCTTCCTTACCAAAACGATGCGCTACTGCTGCACCGAGTCCCTTGCCTGCACCGATAATTGCGATAGTAGTCATACCGGTTGCAAGACCCCTCTACGGGGAAATATTCCCTCGGGAAACATCATGAGCGACCCAGCAACATCGTTGGCCTGGTATCAGAGCAGCGGCAGAACCTGCTCACGAACCTGCTTGCGCAAGACCTTGCCGAGCATCGAGCGTGGCGTGTTTTCGATCTGCACGATTCGCCGCGGAATCTTGTACGCCGCGAGGTGTTCCCGGCAGTGCGCCCGCAAGGCATCCTCGTCGAGAGTGGCACCCGACTTGAGCTCGATCGCGGCTATGACCATCTCCCCGCCCCGTTCGAGCGGACGGCCGAACGCGGCGGCGTCACTGACACTCGAGTGCAGGCGCAGAACGGCCTCCACTTCGGAGGGCGAGACGTTGAAGCCACCGGTAATGATGAGCTCCTTAGCCCGGTCTACGATCGTGGTGAAGCCATCCTCATCCACGATCACGATATCACCGGTGCGCAGCCAGCCATTGGGCAGAAGCGTCTTCGCTGTCTCCTCCGGGTTGTTCCAATAACCCTGAAATACCTGAGGTCCCTTCAGTAACAACTCTCCTGGCTGGCCTACGGGCACCTCGGTACTCGGGTCATCCAGATCGACTACTTTCATCAGGGTCGATGGAAAAGGCACACCGATCGTGCCCGTACGTCGGCTGGCATGAAACGGATTACCCAGGGCGACCGGAGACGACTCGGTCATGCCATATCCCTCCACAAGCAGTCCGCCCGATACTGACTCCCACAGTTCTACGACGTGATCGGGTAGATTCATGGCGCCCGAAATGCAGTACTTGCACGATCGCAGCGAGATCCCTCTTTCTTTCGCGGCGAGCGCCGTGCGCTCGTAGATCGGCGGCACCGCGCAGTACACCGTTGCGGGTGACTTCTTCATGGCGTCGAGAATCAGACCGGGCTCGAACTTCGGGAACAACACCAGCAAACCCTGCTTGCGGATGCCGTACGTCAGGTACAAAGTCATCCCGAACGCGTGAAACATCGGCAGGATCGCATAGAAGATTTCTTTGCGGTACTGCGCTCCGTGCATCCACGCCTCACCCTGCAAAGCATTGGAATACAGGTTGAAATGAGTGAGCATGGCCCCCTTCGGCGTGCCAGTGGTGCCCGAAGTGTACTGAATGGCGGCCAAGTCATCCACCGACGGGCGCGGATGCGCGAAGTCGATAGCACCATGACCGAGCAGGTCCTTCCACGACATCGTTCCCGGCGCCGGGCCCGTAAGCGCCGCGCGTGACTCGCGCAGGTTCTTCACCGGCAGGTGCAGGGCGAGGCGCTTGAGGGTGGGAAACTCCATGAGGAGATTGACCGAGACGACGTGGTCAATCTCGATGTCGGCCGGAAACTCACGCACGGCGGCCGTCGCCTTGTCCCACGCGATGACGACGCGGGCCTGGTGATCTTCGAACTGGTGACGTAATTCTCTGGAGGTGTAGAGCGGATTGTGCTCCACCACCACCGCACCGAGGCGGAGCACCGCGTAGAAAGCGACGACATGCTGGGGACAGTTCGGCAAGATCAGAGCCACCCGGTCGCCAGCTTGCACCCCGAGATGGCGCAACCCCTCGGCGGCCCTGTCGATCTGGTCGCCGAGCTCGGTGTAGGTCGTTCGACGCCCAAAGAACTCCAGTGCAGGGTGGGCGCCGGCCTCGGCTACTGCCCGCTCGAGCATCGCCACCAGGGACTCCGTTGGGAGTTCAATCTGGGCGGGAACGCCCGGTTGATAGTTCTTAACCCACTGCTCGTGTTCATTGTTTGCCATGACCCCATCCTCCCGTGAGTTGAAGCGGAATCCTGCGCGTGCCCTGCGGATGCCGCGACCGATGCGATCAGGCAGCGGCCACGTCGATGAGCACCTTGCCGGTGACACCACTTTCGACCAGCGCATGGGCATCCGCTGTGTGCGCGAGGTCGAAGCGATGCAGCGGCAGTCCCGCATCCGCTCCCACGTTCAGCGCGCCGTCGACGAGTGCGGCATTGATGCCGGCGGCGGCCTGGTGCACGACCTCGGCGCCGACCGTGTAGAGCAGCACGAACTGGTAGCGCACGTTGAGGCTGAAGTGTTTGCGTACGTCGAGAGTCACCAGGTCGCCGCCATTGTTGGCGTAGACCGCGATCGAACCTCGGTTGCGGATGACGGCTAGATCCAGGGCGGAATTCTGGGCTGGGGCCACCTCCACGATCAGGTCAACTCCGTCGGGAGCGACGTTGCGGATCTGGGTCACCACGTCAGAATCGGTATAGATCAGCACTCGGTGAGCACCGGCGGCCGTGGCGAGCGCTGCCTTGGCCGGCCCACTTACCGTCGTGATCACGGTGGCACCAGCCCAACGTGCCATTTGAATGGCGGCGTGGCCGACTGCACCAGCACCGCCGGCCACGAGCACAATCTTGCCGGCCAGGGCGCCCGGATACAGCGTGTCCGGACCGTCTTCGGCCACCGATAGCGCTCGGTACGCCGTGACGGCCGGCACCCCCAGGCTCGCTCCCTGGTCGAAACTCGTCTCGGGCGGTAAGGCGAACACGCGCTCCGCCGGCAGTACCGCGTATTCCTGCGCGGTACCGCTATCCGCACGCTGGTACGCGGCGAGAGCGAGCCACACCCGGTCGCCCACGGCGACGTTCTCGACACGGTCACCGATCGCATCCACTATGCCGGCGCCGTCCTGATTGGGTACGACGTCGGTGAATGCCAGCGCCTCTCCGGGCGCCGTGCCGCGACGTGACTTCCAATCTGTGGGATTGACCCCGCTCACCACGATACGCACCCGCACCTCCCCCGCCTTGGGTTCACCCACTGGGCGATCGACGAGTTGGAGTACGGACGGGTCACCGGTCTGGCTATACACAATGGTCTTCATGTAAAACGCAACGCATCGTGCGTCAAAATGTTTCCCGCGGCCGAGGACCAAGTCGATGCTCCATGGCCGCGCGCGAAAGTGAGCACGATGGCGCCGATGAATCCGGCTCCCGATTCAGAGTTGAGGTGACCTCGCTAACGCGGCGAGACGGCGCAATTCTTGGCGGATGAAAAGCCCCAGCGACCGCCACAATGAATCGCATTCACGGGTTCATGGCCTCGGGGCGTAGCGCTCAACCTCAAAGCAGTCAAATGTGTCGTCTCACAGGGTCACCCGGCGACTTCTGCGGCGCTGCTTCGAATGATGAGTCATAGCGTCAATAGTGCCTTCACGACTGCAGCGAAGGCCGTAACGAACGGGGATACGACATGCTTCTTACTGGTTTGGGCCTGGGCATTGCCCTCGGCTTCGCGATGCAACGCGGTCGTTTCTGCGTTACCGGCGCGTTCCGTGATCTCTGGGTCACCGGCAACACTCGCTGGATTACGGCGTTTCTGATCGTGATCGCCGTGCAGAGCGTCGGAGTCTTTACCCTGGATGCAGTCGGAGTAATCTCGTTGGCGTCCAGCGCCTTTCCCTGGCTTGCCACAATTCTTGGGGCCTTCCTCTTTGGCTTCGCCATCGTGCTCGCCGGCGGCTGCGCCACGGGCACCTACTATCGGGCCGGTGAGGGTCTGGTGGGCAGCTGGCTGGCGCTCATCTTCTACGCGCTGTTCTCCGCGATCTCGAAGACCGGCGTGCTGGCTACGGGAGTCTCCGGCCTGCGCAGCGTAACGGTGGAAGCCTCAACCGTGCACGGGCTGCTTGGCGTCTCGCCCTGGCTCCTGATCGCCGTGCTGGCCAGCGCGGTTGGTTTGTTGACCCGGCATCACCTGCGCAAACGCCCAGGAGCTCGCCTAGCCACCCTGCCGCCCCGCAAAAGCGGCATCGCCCACCTTC